>JANYIW010000059.1 GCA_025358645.1 Bacteroidales bacterium | reverse complement strand
TGCTATTCACAAGTATAATCCTGATTTCCAGATTACCAGCAACTGGTCATATTCATCAATGATGCCCGAAAAAGTTACCATTAATGTTGATTACCTATCAGGCGATGTTACTCCTCAGAACGGGGTTTACCGTTCAGCTTTTGAGGCTCGCTGCCTGGCTCCGCAGGGCAAACCATGGGATCTGATGGCCTGGGGCTTTTCTTGGGATGGTGGCAAGATGCCAATGAGCGTAAAATCTTCGGTACAGCTTGAACAGGAAGCTGCCCAGATTATGGCGATGGGAGGCGGAGTCCAGTTTTATTTTCAACAGAACCACGACTTATCTCTGAAGCCCTGGCTTGGAACAATGTTATCAGAAATCGCATCATTCTGCCGGGCAAGACAAGCATACTGCCAGAAAGCAAAGGCAATCCCACAGATTGCTTTGCTTTATCCAACAGTTTCATATCAGAAAAATGCCCCAAGACCATACTCCAACCCATTGGAAAAACTGGAAGGAACCCTGAACCTTGTGCTTGATAATCAGCATCCTGTTGAGATCCTTATGGAGCATACTCTTACAGGAAAAATGATTCAGTATCCTCTTATTATAATCCCTGAGTGCGATTACCTGGAGCCTTCATTTGTTGAAGAATTACGGAGTTATGTTAAAGGCGGCGGCAACCTTTTGATCCTGGGCGTCGAAACAACCAAATTGTTTCAGAAAGAACTTGGAATTAAATCACTCAAGACAATGGAAGAAACCCAGGCCTTTATAACTGCATCAGATAAAATAGGAGCCATACGCTCACCCCTCGATTCTGTTGTTCTAAACCCGGAAGCAATTGCTAGCTCTACTTTTTATGGGGGAAGCGATTTCAGACTCAAAGGGAAAATGATAGCCTCTTCATTTAATAATATAGGCAAAGGAAAGATTGCTGCAGTTTATTTCAATGCAGGGTCAGATTATAAAGAATATAAGTCTCCGGTACTTCGTGATTTCATAAACAGTACAATAAATGAACTTATTCCTGATCAGCTGGTAAAGGTTATAGGAACTCATCTGGTACATGTAACTTTAAACCGACTTAATAACAGAATGTATGTGAATCTTATAAATATTGCAGGCGAACATACAAATCAGAATGCGATAGGATACGATGAAATTCCTTCAATTAAAGACATTAATGTAAGCATAAAAACGGGACAAAAACCGGCTCAGATTATTCTTCAGCCTGGAGGAAAGGAACTGGATGTTGATTTTCAGAACGGGGTTTCAAAGGTTATTATCCCTGAGGTTATGATTCATTCAATACTGGAGGTGATCTTGTGATAAACAAAATGTTAAAAAGGAGATCCATCGATCAAATGTGATATAAGATTAAATTCAGAATATATTATGCGAAATCTGCTGATACTTATTCTTACAGTTGCATTTATTTCAGGATGCAATAAGCAAAAATCATTAATTGTTACTGAAAATAATCTGATAAAAATTACTGTTCCCCATTCTGGTAAAGCATTATGGGAATATACAATTGTAAAAACAGGGAAAACATTTTCATTTCAACCTCCTGAATTTGAAATTGACGGAAAAAGCTACACTGCTTTGTTGTCAGAAGTCAAAATTGACAAACAGCCTCAACTCCTGAAAAATGGCGTCAATTTATCCACTGTTGCAGGAAGATTATCTCAGCTGCCTGACATTTCCTAAATGATCTCATTTCAGATTTCAGAATAATATAATCACACCTTCTGGTAACAAAAACAAAAAGTCAAAACAATTACGTGTCGCCAATTGAATTTATAATACATTTACAGTATCAGTAATAAAATATGACCATTTTGGATGAAAAAACACTAATATTGAGTTTGCAGAGGGGTAGTATTCCAGCCTTTGAGAGAATTTTTTCTCTTTATCATAAGCGCATTTACAACTTCTGTCTAAGTCTTCATCAATCTTCAGATTATGCAGAGGAAATTGTCCAAAAAGTATTTGTAGCTTTATGGGAACAGAGAGAACAAGTAGATGAAAATAAACCCGTTGGTAGCTACCTGTATTCCATTGCCAGGTACATGGCATATCAGGAATTAAGACATCAGGTATATAAAAAAGCAGCTTTAGACCATTTCACCTCTAATTTAATTGATACGAATGAATCCACAAAAGATGAGGTCTTATTCAATGAGTTACTAACTTTCTTAGAATCTCTGATTGAGAGACTCCCTGAAAGTCAACGCAGGATCTTTGAACTTAGTCGTTTTGAGGGCTTAACCTACAAGCAGATCGCAGAACAACTGAATATTACAGAGAATACAGTTGATACCCAAATCAGGAGAGCTTTGAATTTTTTACGGGATAGATACAAAAATAATTTTAAGGATTAATACAAGTTCACGGTTCAAGTTGCATGTTGGGTGATTGCAACCTGCAACCCTTAGCCTGACTCAACTTAGGACTTCGATCTTCCGACTACTGACTGATTTTCTTTGAATATTTTTTCATTGTTTGTCACGGACAATTTAACCCCAATACAATATAGATATATTATGGAAAACAAGATGCATATTGAAAAGTTAATTGAAAAATTTTATCTGGAATCACTTACGGATGATGAAATGGGTTTTTTATTGAATTATTTAAAAGATAAAGAACCTAAGCATGAAATATTATATTATTATCAGATGGTGTGGGATAAAGCAGGTGAGTATAATAAAAATGTCGATTCTAAGAGTATTTATGATAAAATAGTTAGGGATGTTAGTTTTTCTAGGGTTGGTTTGAAGTCAGCACCAGAAAGCCCGGTTAAGGTAAATTTCAGAGGTTATTTCAGGACATTAATGCGGTATGCCGCTGTTTTTGTTTGTGCGTACGGGCTTTTCTGGCTGACTCAATCCATTTTATTAAAAAAAACGATAACTCCACAAATGGCTCTGAAAGAACAAATCACCAAAGTTGAGGCACCCTATGGGTCAAAATCACGTGTTGTTCTTCCTGATGGCTCGGTTGTTAACCTTAATTCAGGGTCAAGTTTAATGTATTCAAGTTCAGGTTTTGACTCAATAAATCGCTCAGTTTCTTTAACGGGCGAAGGATTTTTTAGTGTTACAAAAGATGCTGAGCGACCCTTTTATGTCAACACCCCCGGAATAAAACTGAAAGTATTGGGTACATCCTTTAATGTTAAGGCATATCCGGATGAAAATACTGAAGAAACAACGCTCGTATCAGGAAAGGTTGAAATCTATGCCAGTTCTGACAAAACTGAAAGTGGAAAGCCCATTATACTTAAGCCTGATCAAATCGCCATTTATAATAAAACAGAGAATAGTTTTCATTATTTAAAAAAAACTGACCTGAGCAGTAATGAAATTGTTACGGTTAAACTTAATACCGTTAGTTCGCTGCCATCTTCGAAAACGGAACAAATTATTTCATGGAAGGATAACAAATTGATTTTCGATAACGAACCTTTTGGTAATCTGTTAATAAGAATAGAACGTTGGTATGATGTAAAGATTACAGTCAACTATCAGGAATTGAATAAAGCCAGGGTTACAGGTAAGTTTGACAAAGAGACTTTGGAACAGGTTCTGAATGCACTGACTACCGTAACCCCATTTACCTATACTATAAAAAAAAATCTTGTTAACATATCAAAAAATTGAATTAATAAACCCATTAATATAATTGCCTATGAATAAACTAAGAAAATAAAAGGCGAAAGATGTTTGCAGCATCCTTCGCCAGGTAAATGATCCGTCTAAGAAATTAAAACTAACCATTTAACATTACAAAATTATGAAAAAAACCCGAGTTCTATCACATGGTAATAGATATTATTACCTGAAAAAATTACTCCTGACTATGAAACTAACAACCTTTTTATTGCTTATCAGTTTTACAACCTTTGCCTCAACCGGGTATTCCCAGGCAGAAAAGGTTTCCATTCAATTGAAGGATGCAACCATAAAAGATCTGTTTCGGGTTGTCGAAAATCAAACCTCCTACAAGTTCCTATACAGAGATGATGCTGTCGAAAACATAAAGGTAACCATGGATGAACTGGACACCCCGCTTGACAAAATCCTGAACGAAGTTCTTGCGGGATCTGGGTTTTCCTATAAAATTCTGACTAATAATCTTATTGTTATTGGTTCGAAAGAGCTTCTTCAACAAATAAAAATAGCCGGTACTGTAACCGATGAAAAAGGCAATCCGTTACCAGGGGTTACTGTTCTTGTGAAAGGAAGCACTATCGGTGCTGTTACTGATGCATCAGGTAAATACATAATGAACAATGCACCTCAGGTTGCCACACTGATCTTCTCTTTTGTCGGCATGGAAAAACAGGAAATAGCTGCAAACGGACGCGTATTGATAGATGTTGTGTTGCATGAAGCTGCTATAAATCTTAATGAAGTAGTGGTTGTTGGATATGGAACACAAAACAAACGTACCGTTACAGGATCTGTTTCCAGTGTAAGTGAGGAGGATCTGAAACAGGTGAATGCCACAAGTTTGGACAATATTCTGCAGGGTAAAGCAGCTGGTTTGAATATTTCTTCTTATACAGCGCAGCCAGGTGGTGCCGTTTCAGTTAATATTAGAGGTGCAATCTCTCCTTATGGTGACAATAGCCCATTATATGTAATTGACGGGATGCCCATCACCAATAATTCATCTACAGAGTATAACTCCTCTGCAAACTCTTTTCGTGGCGGTTTTAACCGCAGTCCGTTGGATAATATCAACCCAAACGATATCGAATCAGTTGATGTCTTAAAAGATGCCAGTGCAACAGCTATTTATGGATCAGCAGCTGCCAATGGTGTAATCCTCATTACCACAAAGAGAGGAAAGGAAGGTGGGATTACTGTTGATTATAATGGTACATATTCCATCCAGGATATGAAAAAGTATTTAACGCCATTGAATGCCACGCAATTTGAAAATGCTGTTAATAATCTGAGTCTGGAGTATGCTAAATTTAATCAAAGAGTGGCTCCCTATGGGACCAACACCTTAAGTTATACCCCATATTTTACACAAACTCAGGTGGATGCAGCCGGACAGGGGATTGATTATCTCGATTATGTTTTACGGCATGGAGTTATAATTGATCAGAATATTTCAATAACGGGAGGAACTGATAGATCGAAAATATATTGCTCCTTCAACTATTTCAATCAAAATGGGTTAATCAAACAATCCGATCTTAAAAGATATATTGGCAGGCTCAACTTCGACCAGAAAATTGGAAAATTGATTACTTTTAGTCTGGGACTTACCTATAGTCAGATTAACTCTAACAACCAGCCAACAGGCCAATCAACTGACACCGACAGCCCTTCACTACTGCAGGATGCCTTGCAATTCGCGCCGACCATTCCACTTTACGATGCCAATGGCAACATTTCTAAAACCTATTACCAACGAATACCCAGCCCGCTTAGTTTTATGATGATAACCAATCAAAACTTTTCTCACCGTCTGCTGTTCACACCAAAGCTGTCAATTAACATTATAGACGGCTTAAAATTATATGTCACCGCCGGGATTGATAATACTGGCACTGATCGTCAGTTTTATGTACCCTTAGCAGCTGGTTTTGCAACGGTTCCTGAAGGAGATGCACAGAGAGGATACACAAAATTAAACAATTACAGCCTGGAATCGTATGCCTCGTATAATAAAATTTTTGGAATAAATGAAATTACAGCCGTGATCGGGGTGGGTGCTTATGAAAGCAATTACAATGATTTTGGCCTGGATGCGCAGGGTTTTGGCACCGATGTTTTTGGAGTAAATAATATAGGGATTGCTTCTGACAAGCTTCTGAGTTCAATGTATTCAACTAAAACAGCTCGTACCAAATTGTCGCAATTTACAAGGCTAAACTATACTCTTCTGAAGAGATACATTCTTCAGATTACAGGCAGATTTGATGGTTCCAGCAACTTTCCATCCATTAATAAATATGGATTTTTCCCTGGTGTATCTATAGGTTGGCTGCTGAAAGATGAAAGTTTCCTTAAAAATGTAAAAGCCCTGTCGCAACTTAAACTCAGAGCAGGTTATGGTACTTCAGGAAATGAGAGTATTACCATAAACGGTAACTATGCACTTACGCTCTATTCTGCCTCTAACCAATATAATTACCTCATTGGAAATACGTTTTATAACTCCGGGTTCTTGCAGTCACAATTAGGCAATCCTAATCTTAAATGGGAAACTGACATCACATTCAATGCAGGTTTAGATTTCGGCTTCTTAAATAACCGGCTTACTGGTTCATTTGATTATTTCAGAAGAAAAGCCAGCGATTTACTTGATTTCCAGACATTGCCTGCCTCAAATGCAATCAATAACATTGCAGCCAATGTTGGATCTACCAGGAGCACGGGATTTGAAGTAGCATTACAGAGTGAAAATATTAAATCAGGAAAATTCTCCTGGACCACCAGTCTCACGTTTAGTACTTTTAAAGCTTATTGGGTAACCCGAAATCCTCAGGTTTCATTTCCTTCATATGTTGGTATTCACGACCAGATTCATGCTGTGTATGGCTGGAAAACCGATGGATTAATAAGATCTGCAGCTGATATTCCGATCTATCAAAGCAAAGCATTTGTTGGCAACATTAAATATGTTGATTTTAACGGCGATGGAAAACTTGACGAAAAAGATGTTGTTAATTTAGGTTCAACTGATCCAAAGGCCACTTTTGGTATGAACAATAAGTTTAAGTTTGGCAATATAGACTTAAATATTTACCTATATGGCGCCTTAGGGAATATAACATGGGATGCTTACCAACAGTTTGCATCAGGTGCTGGGAAGATTGTGCGGCCCGGCGCCCCTGGAAACGCAGATGTCCATGCCTTGGATATTTATACTGCCGGTAATACCGATGCCACCTATCCAGGCTTTGCGAGTGACCTTGCTGCTTCGAACAACCCCACAGGCACAAATGATTTCCAGGCAATAAAAAACAGTTTCTTCACACGCGTTAAATCGATTGATCTGGGATACTCCCTGCACGACTTGTTAATGGGTAAACAAAAACTATTTCGTTCTGCAAGAGTTTTTATTGACTTAAGTAATTTGTTTTATTTAACCAATATCAGAGGCTTTGATCCGGAAATGGAAAGAAACAACAATCCATATCCAACGGCTCTTACCACTGCTTTTGGGATAAGTGCGGAGTTTTAACAGATTATAACATAACTTTTAAATCATATGATGATGAAAAATATTAATATAAGCAAAATAATTTTGGTGTTGATGTTATTTATGCTCACCGGATGTGAGAAATATCTTGAAACCAAAATTTATAATCAGGCTACGGTCGACAATTTTCCAAAAACTGAATCTGATGTAATTAATGCATTAATCCCATTCTATTCTCAATTCAAGCCAGACTGGGGAGCTACTGATATTTCTTCAAAAAACAGAGGTGTATATGACTTTTCATTTACTGTTGCTTATTTAGGTTATACCTGGGCTACATCCACTCAATCGGATGAATCTTTTGATGAATATTATTCCGCTTATGGCCAGTTTACACTTGGCTCTTCCTCTCATCTAAATTCAAGCGGGCAATCGTTTTACGACCGTGTTAGCTATGTTGGCAAATTGACCTTACTTATTGATAATATTGAAAAGTCAAGCTTTAATAAAAAAGACCAGCTGGCCGGTGAAGCCAAAGCAATGCGTGCCTGGTTCATGTTCATAATGTACGATTTATACGGACCTGTAAGCATTAAATTGGACCCTGCTGATAATCTTACTAACGATTTTGTCCCACGCATGTCAAATACAGATTATGTAAATGCAATGGTAAGTGATTTGAATTCAGCCATTGCCGTGTTGCCTTCTATGTATAACAATACCGGCAACTGGGGCCGGATATCTACTGGAGTAGCACGAATGATCCTGTTAAAAATATACATGCATGAGAAAGATTGGGCTGATGCAAAGAAAGTAGGAATGGATTTGATGGGTATGGGTTATAATGTTAATACCCCATATAAAAATGTATTTACAACACCCCAAAATCTTGACGTGATTTATGCAGTACCTGGCAACTCCGCGCAATATAACTGGTGGTATCCATCTGTCTTACCGGAGGACGCTAAGACTGTCTTAGGTATTGATGTATCTGAAGGACAAAAATGGAGATTAGTTCATATGCCCTGGGATTTTTATGATAAATATCAGCCCGGCGATTTACGCTTGCAGACAATTGCTAGTTCTTATGTTACAAACAAGGGGGTTACCATTGGAAGAGAAAATCCCCAAAAAATGCCGGGCGCAATTCCGGTTAAATACACGAATTACGTGAAAAATACTTTGTCGTTTGATTTGGTAATATATCGCTATGCCGATGTATTGTTGTCAATGGCTGAAATTGAGAATGAATTAAATAATGGTCCGACTACCAATGCAATAGGTTACACAAAACAGATTACAGACAGGGCTAATACAACCATACCGGCTAGTGCTACTGCCAGTTATGCGGCATTCAAACAATTTTTGCTGGACGAACGTGGCAGGGAACTCTATGATGAATTTGGGATTCGCCGGCAGGATTTAATACGCAATGGATCTTTCATCTCCAATGCAATATCAAGGGGAATTACCTGGGCTAGGAATTATATGGTTTTATGGCCAATTCCTTCGGATGTTATTGATCAGAGTTTTGTGAATGGCGAACCGGTGGTAAAACAAAACGACGGTTATTAACTCATGCTTCGATGAAAAAAGGGCTTTATTAAACTTAAATTTAGTCCTGGGTAATGACTATGCATGAATATTCAATGCATGGAAAATTACACAGGACTAATTGCCTGTTTTTTGAAAACTCTTTACATTATTAGTTTTTGTTTAAAATAATTCAAGACAAATCGTTTTACATATGAAAATCATTACAAATCTTTTATTCATTATTGCTGTCGGTTTACTGATTTGCTGTAAGCATAAAATATCTTCAGCACAGGATGCTACAGTGACAACCATCCAAGTTTATCCCGATTCGGTATTGAATGACGTCTCAAACAAACCCTTAGGAATTAACCTCGATTATTTTATGGATAACGATAATTTTTTAAAACCTGAAAGAAGTACAACTGATGCCTTAAAGGAAATGGGGGTAAAATATTTAAGGTACCCGGGTGGAAACAAGTCTGATTTTTATTTTTTTTCACGTCCTCCTTATGATAAGTCAGAACCAACTTTAGCCAGGACGGGTAAGTATGCGGTTGGGGGAAGAAACAAGGCACTGAATGCCGATGCTACCGGTTATAAACATGATGTTCTTGATTTCGATGAATTTATGACCATGTGTAGAAGTATCGGTACAGAACCTGTTCTGGTGGTTGCAGCAGACGAATACCTGGTAAAATATCCTCCGGGATCAACCTGGTCGACCAGGGAACAACTCATCCAAAACGCTGTGGAATGGGTTAAGTATGCTAATAAAAAAAAAAATTACCATGTCAAATATTGGTTGATAGGCAATGAAAGCTGGCATTCTGAAAACCAAAATTCCACTCCTGAAATTTATGCACATGATGTAGTTGATTTTTCGAAAGCAATGAAGGCGGTTGATTCAACCATTCATATCGTTCCAAACGGCAATTCTGACCAGTTCTGGAAAACTGTTCTGACAATTGGGGCAGGGCACATTGACGATATATGTATCAGTAATTATCCGGTATACAATTATCGTGCAGGATTTTTAACTTATAGCGATACCCTGCAGAATTTAATGGGACCAGTTCAAACGGCATTAAAAGCAATTGATAAGTATGCCTCACCTGAAGGCAAAAAGAAATTAAAATTAATCGTTGCTGAATATGGCCCCTTTGACTGGGGTAGGAAATGGCCATTTATTAATAATATGGGCTATAATCTGGCTAACTTTGAAATTACTGGTGATCAATTACTTGAATCAAGGATCGAATTTTCATGCTTTTGGAATACACGCTGGATTGATAATGATTCGATTCCACATAGCGTATTTGATGCTCTGGATAAGAATGGTAATTTTAATGCCAATGGCCTGGGTTTGATGATCTGGGGAAAATTTCTTGGGGACAAAATGGTAAAAACAACATCTCCAGATATCCATGTAAGAACATTTTCAAGTTTCGTTCCAAAAGAAAAGAAACTATATGTTTATCTGATGAATACATCAGATAAGCCAAAAGAAATACTGCTGAAAATAAAAGGACATACTTTGAAATCAATCAAGCAGGCCTGGGAACTTACCGGCAATGGACCAGAAGATACGAAACCTGTTTGGAAAGAGGTCACCAGTATTACTACATCCAAGCCTCAAATGATACAGGGAACAAGTATTCGTGTCGTTGAATATTCATTGAAATAGTATTCAAATTTGAATAAAAATTCAGCGTCATATGAAAAGGACCAAAATCTAATACCGCCATTCTATGAAAAAGTTATTAATTCTATGTTTAAGCATTCTGGTTTCCATTGGTCTTAACTCTCAGGATATTGTAAATGGCACAAATCTTTTCGATTTCGGCTGGCGCTTTCATTTGGGAGGAGCCCAGTATGCAGAACAACCCGGATTTAACGATTCACAATGGCGAAGACTCGACCTTCCCCACGATTGGAGTATAGAAGATATGCCCGGTACTCAGTCGCCTTTTAACCGCGATGCCATTAGCCAGTGCAGTGGAGGGTTTACAACCGGAGGAACAGGCTGGTACCGCAAAACATTTAAAGTACCTTCTGAACAAAAAGGGAAATCTTTTATACTTCTTTTCGAAGGTGTTTATATGAATGCCGAAGTCTGGTTAAATGGTCAATATTTAAGCAATCATCCCTATGGATATACCAGTTTCTGGTACGATATTTCGGACAAAATACAGTACAGTGAAAATAATGTACTTGCGATTAAGGTAATGAACGAAGGAGAAAACAGTCGGTGGTATTCCGGTTCAGGAATTTACCGACATGTATGGCTGAGTATATCAGCTCCGGTTCACATAGCTACCTGGGGAACTTATGTGGTAACCCCTGATGTTTCAACCGGCAAGGCCAAAACGAATATTCAAACCTCTGTAACGAATAAAGGCGACGAACCTGCTAATGTTCGATTGGTGACCAGGCTAACCGACCCGAAGGGGAAAGATGCCGGGAGCATAGAATCAAAGCAAACAATTGCTGGAGGAGAAACCCAAACCATAAAACAAGGTTTAGACATTAAAGACCCCGAGCTATGGTCTATTGAATCGCCAGTTTTATATCAAGCTACAAGCGAAATATTTATTGGCTCGAACCTGGTCGATCAAAAAGAAACTACATTCGGCATCCGATCGATTTCATTTGATGCCACCAATGGGTTTCAGCTGAACGGCAAAACTTTAAAGCTGAAAGGCGGATGTGTTCATCATGATAACGGGCCTCTTGGCTCCAAAGCTTATGACCGGGCGGAAGAACGACGCGTTGAACTGCTTAAAGAAAGTGGATTTAATGCGATACGCTGTGCGCATAACCCTCCATCGCCAGCATTTCTCGATGCTTGCGACCGGCTTGGTATGCTTGTTATCGATGAAGCTTTCGATATGTGGATGACAGGGAAAAACCCTTTAGATTATCACTTGTACTTCAACGATTGGTGGAAGAAGGACATTGACAATATGATATATCGTGACAGGAATCATCCATCGATCATTATGTGGAGTATTGGCAACGAAATCCCTGATAAGGAAAAACCGGAGGTGTCTGCTGTCGCTAAAATGCTAGGTGAATATGTTCGTCAAATTGACCCGACACGACCTGTAACTTCAGCGGTTAATGACCTTAAACCCGATAAAGATCCCTATTTTGCGACACTTGATGTTGCCGGTTATAATTATGGAAAAGATAATTATGTTTCTGATCATGAGCGTAATCCAAAACGTGTGATGTTTGCAACTGAATCTTTTCCCCTTGAGACCTTCGGTTATTGGATGTCTGTTATTGATAACCCTTATGTTGTTGGAGATTTTGTATGGACAGCTTTCGACTATATAGGGGAAGCAAGTATTGGATGGCGAGGGTATATGCAGGAACAAAATTTTTATCCCTGGAATCTGGCATTCTGTGGTGATATAGATATTTGTGGCTGGAAAAGGCCACAGTCATATTATCGTGATGCACTCTGGAAATCAAACCAGCTGTCTGTTTTTGTAAAACCTCCTCAACCCTCTTTCCAGGAAAATCCCAACCGTTTACCCTGGTCGAAATGGAACTGGCTTGATGCAGTGGCTGACTGGAACTGGGCAGGAAATGAAGGTACTCCCTTGGAAGTAAGTGTTTATTCCTCATGCAGAGAAGTTGAATTGTTCCTTAATAATAAATCACTCGGCAGGAAGAAAACCGATCGTTCCACTGAGTTCAGAGCAAGCTGGGAAGTTCCATATCAGGCAGGAGTACTCAAAGCAACAGGTTACATCGGGAATAAAGAGGTGAATACTGCGACATTGTACACTGCAGGTGAACCCACACAGATTAAATTAACTGCCGATAGGGCTAAAATCAAAGCCGATGGTCAGGATTTAAGCTATATCATGGTGGAACTTTTGGATAATAAAGGTGTCAGAAATCCAAAAGCTGAAGACCTTGTAAAATTTAAAATTGAAGGACCGGGAACCATTGTTGGAATTGGTAATGCTAACCCAATGAGCACCGAAAGCTATCAACTTCCGGAGAGGAAGGCCTGGCGCGGTAAATGCCTGGTCATTATTAAGTCAGGTTTAACACCTGGCAAAATTACTTTAACAGTTAAATCTTCATCATTGACCGTGGCAAAAATTGAAATTCTCCAAATGGAATAGTATATGGATGATCCAAGAACAAAATTGGAAGACTAATTAAATAAACAGGAGTGAAAGGAAAGCTTAAAGTCAGGGATATTTGCAAACATGAGGATGTTGGTTCTTTCAGAAAATAAACAGTAGTTATTCCTTATCATAGAATGATTCTTCTTACCATTAAAAGTAAAACTAAGCTATGAAAATGAGAAGGCAGCTCCGTATTATTAAAAGCAATATTTGAGTTTTAATATTTTCTGAAGTTGGGAATCAAATTGATGACTATCAATAAGACATTTTATTTTCGTATGCGGAGTCTATTTTATTAGCCTGAATTGATCTTAAAAAATAATAATGAACATGACTAAACAAACTGGGATATTAATAATGATCATTTCTGTTTTGATCGGTTGTAACCAAATTGATCTGAATAAAGCAGTGCAGGGACGAATTAAATCCTCTACATTAAATCTTATTCCAAATACAGCAGGTACTACACCAAGCTATTGGTGTACCTGGAGTTTACAGGGCTATGCTGCCAGTCGGGATAAAAATGCAAATGCGTTTGGGATAAGTGGGCATTCGCTAATATCAGAAAAACTTACAGAAGGCCTGATTTTTGGAAAAAATGGGGGAGCGCTGGGGTATGATAAAATCCGTGCAGATCTGTATATCGTATATGATTTAGGCTGGGATATTGAACCTGGAGTAAACTTTGAAAAAGAACCCTGGCAAAAGGGGCGATTGATTTTATCGGAACAAAAATTTCCGGAATGTACAGGAATGCCCGTGGAGCGTTTGCGCAAACTGAACGAAATGACTTTACAGTCTGGATGGAAAGGTGCAGGATTCTGGGTAGCCGCAGAACCATTTGAATATGGTAAAAATGGGAATAAACAGTCTTTGCAAGAGACAAAGAAATATTTTGAGCAAAGAGCTGAATGGTTTAGTGAAGCAGGAATTGAATATTGGAAGGTAGATTACGGCGCTTTTAAGGGAAATGTTGAATTCCGCAGGGATATTGCATTTGCAGCACGGCAATACGCACCTGGGCTATATGTCGAGAATTGCAATGTTGATGGACCCTTAAATGATGAAAGTTGTCCGTGGTGTGGGGCAAAAGTGAATCATACCGGTAGATTCAAGAATTGGGACGATGGTCGTATACTTAAGAATGCGCTGGAAATACTTTCTTTCAGCCCGGTTTACCGTACTTATGATGTTTCACCTCTTATGTCAGTGCCCACTACTCTTGACAGGGTAGCCAGTCTGCTTGAATATTATGATTATCCTGCATCAGGGGGTCTTATCAATTGTGAAGACGAACCCTATATTGGGGCAGCTCTTGGCTGCTCATTGGGTATCATGAGGCATCCTGAATTCTCAGAAAAGAAAAATTTTGACGAGGTAATCAGGGCGGTAAGGTGGCAGCGGATTGCACCCGCTTTTCCTGTAAAAACAGGTGAGACAAATGTAGATACCACCATTCTGACCGATAATTATTTTTTTAAGGAGGGAGAAACCTGGGCTACATGGATTATCGGGCAGGTCTCTAAGCAATGTGCTCCGGCAAGGGTAGCGCGTGGAATGGCTTTACCTGAAGTTGTATCTGATCAAGAAATGCCATATGTAATTTGTTCCGAAAATCCTTCAGGTGCAATTACAATTGCAACTTTACCTCGCCTTTCCTCAGAACAAGGCCAGAACTACTCACTTGCTGATGTAGCCATAAACATTAAAAACAGTAGAAAACTACCTCCTGTTGGAGTATTCGGAATTTACAAATCCTTAGCTATAACATTCGATTCTAACATCGCAATAAATAAAGTCTTTGCTCAGGATTTGGCAGGTGATAAAGCAATTGACATTACCGACCTAATTAAAACTGATGGAGCAAAAATCAAGATAAATGGCGAGCTGCTGAGATTGGTTGGCTTGTCATCAGCTTCAAAAAACGATGTTTCAGAGCCGGGCTTATTGTTGGTATTTGAATAACTGAAATAACTTAAGATGAAGAATCTAATTGAAATAAAAGCATTACTGATACTAATTGTTTTGCTATCAACAAATGACGCTATAGTGGCACAATCAAAGTTAGAGGTAGGCAGTAAGTACCTTATGCTAAACGGTAGACCTACCTTTGTAAATGGTGCCAATTATATCCCATCGAAAGGTTGGCTGCAGATTCTGGATAACTGGAATGCAAAAGCGGTGGAACAAGATATGGATTCACTGCAAGGCATTGGTATTGATTTTATACGGTTTATGCCATTGTGGTATTTGACACAGCCTGAAAAGAATAAGTTTGATCAACATAAAATAGAAAGATTAAATGAGATAATTAACATTGCAGGAATGCGCGGGATACTGGTTCAGCCCAGCCTGATAACCGGATTTGTTTCTATGGGTCTTTTTTACCCTTCATGGATTAATAAGGACATGTTTATCAATCCCTCCCAAATCGATGGGGAGGTTCAAATGATTAAGACAATCACAAAATCATTAAGTAGAAACCCATATGTTCATAGTTACGATTTTGGAAATGAGCTAAACGCTTTAAGGGGTGTTGCAGGCTGTAACGCAAGGCCCGACCAAATCAAAACATGGATGACAAACATATATAATGCTTTTAAAGAGGGCGACCCATCAAGAATGGTAACCAATGGTATTGGGACCGGATATGACCAATTTTTTCCAATAGAAAACATCGCTCAGGCATGTGATTATATGTCGGCACATTCCTATCCCTATTTTCATAACACCATTTTAGATGACCCTTGGTTTGGTTTACGGACTACTTACAGCACCAACTTAATCATTGCATGGGCAAAAATGACAGGAACACCAGTTTTAATGCAAGAAACAGGAATATCAAACACCTGGATGGACCAGCTTTTAAGGGCAAAATATTTGGAAATGAGCTACTTCAGTTGTTGGGCTGATGGCGCTACCGGATTTGTCTGGTGGTGTTCGCATGATATTGACAGTACATTCAGGGTAAAACCTGCTAAGGATGGAAGGCCATTTTTGCCGAATGGAAAGTTTGACCCACTTGAATATGAAATGGGACTGTTAGATGTAAATAATAATAGATATCCGGCAGGCCAGGCTTTTAAACAATGTATTGATTTCTCAACGAAATTAGGTTTAGAGTGGGCAGACCAAATGCCGGTTTGTTATATTGTTGCCCCTGAAACCGCTTCGTTCAATAATTATTTTCGAAGAATATTAAATGCCTATGTTTTAGCCAAACAAAACCATGTTGATGTAAGATTCCTTCACCAAGGTTCTGAAGTACCCGCCGATGCTTCTTTTGTAATTGTACCTGGTTTTTCTATTGGCGCTGAAAATAGAACATATATAAATAAATATCTTATAAATGGTGGTACGGTTTATCAATCATTCTACAACGATTTTGCCCCCGATATTTATGTTAGTACAGATATAAGTTCCAATCTTGAGCATCCGGCCCAACTTACCATAGAAAAGCATATTGCAAATCTAAACCAACTTGAAAAATTTCAATTGGCAGGACACGTAAAACGAGCCGAGGTTAGCAGCTATTCTTGGAATTTTGAATACTTGCTAAAGGTTTGCCCTGAATGTTCAAATCATAGTATCAGCGACAAAGGAGAAGTTGCACTGTATACTTCCAAAATTGGCAAAGGTGTTTTTTATTATACTCCTTTAAATGTGGAAGAGTCACTATGCGATACTTATAATCCTTGGAACGATGACCAGTCCAGTCTCTTTTATTCTATTTTAAAACCGGAGCAGGATATTGACATCGATTCGAAATTTATAGAGTTCTACCACAAAATAAATGATAAGTCAGAAATAATTATCCTGATAAACCATACTAATTCATTTCAGGAGACAGCCATCAGTTCAAAGGCTCTAATTAGCTTAAAAGGAATGAGAACTGATGATTACTTGGCAAAAGCCAAAGAATTTCAGTTAAAACTTAAACCTGCGCAGGTTTTGTTTTTGCAGGTGAATCGAAATTAAAATTATCCTAATATTTGATAACTACATGAAAATATCAGAAATTAATTCAATTATGCAGAAAGCTGCAGACATTTTAATAGGTCTGTATCCGGGAGAATTTACCAAACAACAACTCGAAGACCATATTAAGATTTGCTAAAAAGGTTTCAGAATAAAGCTTTGAGTGATACAATTTTTAAGGTTGGTTGCGATTTATACCAAAAATTAAGTCCTGAAGGCAGACTGGTGGCTCCTATAATCGCTGCAAAAAGGATTAATAAACCGTATGACATGATTTTTGAAGTCCTTCAGGCTGCCATATAGTTTAAAGCGATCGATGAAAATGTTAATTATTTTCCATCGGACAAGAAGTTTTTTAAAGAGACTGATAAAGGGGTTGAACATGTGTTGCAAAATATATGCAACCTCTGACATGGCATATATGTCAATGATTATTAACTACCTAAATAATTCAAAGGTATATGATGTAAAGGTGAAAGTCATAGCAGAATCGGAGGAGATGGCACAAAAACCACTTGGACTGAATGGCTTTCTGAACTGGCCAAAAGTGGATATACCTGCAGGACAAAAAGTAACAATAAAACTTAATTAATCTCAAACAAATTGTGAGAAATCTGTTTACCCTCCTAATCGCAATCGCTATTTTATCAGGATGCAACAATAAACACTCCCTTGTTGTAACAAAAAATGACCTTTTACGTGTTACTGTGCCTAATACCGGAAAGGTATTATGGGATTATACAGTAACCAAAACCGGTATAAAATATTCGTTTCGGGCACCTGAATTCGAAATTGACGGAAAATTATATCCTGCTCTGCTATTATCTGCTAAACTGACCGGACCCCCTGAAAAATTAAAGAATGGTGTAACTGAATATAACGTTGAAGGGAATTTTTCCGAAATTACCGATTTAACTCTTCGTACTACATTTCGCATAACCGAAAAAAATCCTGTAATCAGGTTCAGGTACGAACTTCTAAGCCATTCGGATCATCATCTTACAAAAACAAATGGGCATGATCAGATCAATTACCTTGGAGTGTCATTTGGAGGATTTTCTTCGGTGAAAGAGATCCGTTTCTCCGAGTTCAATGAAATGGTGCACAGTTTTTGCCTTTCAGAACGAAAACTTGAACAAAAACATTTTGATGACAGTCTTCGGATAATGGGACCGATGATAGTGGGAACGGATGGATCAAATTCTTTCCTGGTAGCTTATGAGCATGGTTCGCAGGTGCCAGACAGATTCCTTGAATTCGCACTTAATCCTGACAAATCAATTACCCTGAATGCTATAAAAGGCAATTATTACAGGGATTTTCAGATTGACAGCACCAATTCGTATACGACTATCTGGTTCGAAGCTGGTGGAATTTCCGGGGATGAGGATCAGCTTGCTATAGAGTACCGTAGTTTTGTTCTTCATTATATGAGCATGAATGCAGAGAGCCGGAAACCCTATATATTCTATAACACATGGAATTTTCAGGAAAGAAACAGGAATTGGTATAAAAAAACCTATCTGGCTGACATGACACTTGAGAGAATGATGAAAGAAATTGATGTGGCTCACCGGATGGGCATAGAAGTTTTTGTGATCGATGCGGGTTGGTTTGAAAAAACCGGAGATTGGACTCCCAGCCTGAAACGGTTTCCTGATGGATTGAAAAGCGTCAGCAAAAAACTGAAAGACTATGGAATGAAACTTGGCTTATGGTTCAACCCTACAGTGGCAGCCGTTTCGAGCGACATGCTTAAAACCCATCGCGACTGTGTCCGCACCATGAATGGTGATGAAGGAAAGCCATGGCCGATATGGGAAACCGAAGAAAGTTATGGCATGTGCCTGGTGAGTGCTTACAGGGATGCCTTTGCCGATGAGTTGATACATCTGAATAAAGAACTTGGTGTTACTTATTTCAAATGGGATGCTATCGGTCAGTATGAATGCAACGATCCTCGCCATTTTCATGGAAATTCCGAAAATACACCTCAGGAAAGGCTGGAATCATATGCCTTTGAGATTAGCCGTTCGATGAGCTATGTAGTTGATAAGGTGGCAAAGGAATGTCCGGATGTAATTGTCGATTTCGACATTACCGAAGGGGGAAGGGCAGTTGGTCTTGGATTTCTTTCATCCGGGAAGTATTTTCTTATCAACAACGGACCCTATTTCTTCAATTACGACATTCCTTTCGACCGTGAGAACGGCCAATGGAACATTTTCTTCTATCCGGGGCCGGCACGCACATGGATTTGCCGCACACCCCTGACCTTTGACAAATGGATCCCTACATCGCTTTTCCTTACTCATTATCTACCTGACGATCCTTATGAAAATCAATCCATAGCTGTAGGATCTCTCATTCTAGGGCAAAACGGAATTTGGGGAGATCTCCCGAAAATATCGAAAGAGGGAGTTGATTTCTTCAATAAATCACTCGGATTGTATAAACAGGTACGTGATGATATGACTGAGACAACAATGATTCGTGATGGGGCAGTAGGTGTAAGCCCGGAGGTTTATGAAAAGATAAATCCTGTGACAGGCAAAGGCGCAGTTGTCATTTTTTCGAGCCATGCAGGAAATTATTCCTATATAACCAGACAAAAACCTGATCAAAAAACATGGAAAACGAGAGGAGTTGATCTTTCATTTGACAAGGAAGGACATGCTGTTATCTTTTCAAAATTTTTGGAAGCAGAAGCAAAAATCATATTCTTTGGAGTGGAAACTGAATAAAGATAAGGGGTTTAAAATATTAAGATCGGCGTCAGATAGAGAGGCAGATGGATATGGTAATCTCCTTTTCATTAAATTAGGTGAGGAAACATTAGTAACGACCAAAGAAAATATATATGAAAAATTTTCTAATTTCTGCAATAGCTATCTGTTTGATAGTAAGTTCATGCACGAATAATCTTGTCCACTTTGAAATTGAAGGTCCCGGAACCATTGTTGGAGTAGCGAATGCAAATCATGTGAGCCTTGAAAGCAATCAACAACTGCAACGTAAGGCCTGGCAAGGACGATGTATAGTTATTGTGAAGTCCGGCAAAAAGGAAGGCAACCTTATACTTAAAGCTACTGCCGATGGTTTGGCCCCTGCCTCAATTCAAATTAATATCAGGTAACTAATTAAACCTTGCACAAATGACACAATTATCAAAAGTTTATATAATGAAAAGTTTTTTTCTGTTTTTTCTCCTGACTGTTTTTGCTTCTGTCAGCGCACAGGATGAGCCTTATCTCAAGAATATTTATAAATACCTGGAAAACCCGCTGATGCTGGAACTGAACCAGGAAGAAGGACATGCTCTGCTGGTGCCTTTTAATTCTGTTGCTGAAGCCTTAAATATCAGCCGTAGCAAATCAGCCTGGTATTTATCACTTAACGGAAAATGGAAGTTTCATTATGCTGATACTCCTGAAGGTACTCCGGATGAATTCTACAAAGAAAATTTCAACGATCAGAAGTGGGATACGATTCATGTACCATCGAACTGGGAAATGCAGGGATTTTCTGATCCTCTTTTCCGGAATATTTCTACGCCATTTAAACCTAATCCACCCTATGTTCCGCGTGAATATAACCCTACCGGGTCTTATAGAAAAAATTTTACTATCCCCCAGGCGTGGAAAGACAAAGAGGTTTTTCTCCGGCTTGAAAAAACTGCATCCGCTTCATTTATCTGGATTAACGGGAAGGAGGTTGGGTACAATGAAGGCGCTCAGGAACCTGCCGAATATAATATTACAATATATGTTAAACCCGGACAGAATACAGTTGCAATAAATGTTTACAAGTATTCTGCCGGGTATTATCTTGAAGATCAGGATTACTGGCGATTGGCAGGCATTTTTGATGATGTATGGCTATTTGCAACACCTGAAACGCATATTTTTGACTGGGTCGCAACAACAGATCTTGATAAATCATATATTAATGCCCGTCTTGATTTATCTTTAGATGTAAGAAATTATTCCGATAAACCCAAAAATGACTATGTGCTTCGGACTACACTGCTGGATACTAAAAAGAATATAGTTAAAACAATAACATCAGGTAAGTTTTCAATCTTGACTCTTGGAAGGCAAACTGTAAAGTTGTCGGACGATATTATTAATCCTGCAAAATGGTCGGCCGAATACCCGAATTTATATTGGCTGACCTTCGAACTTATAAATCCAACGGGAAAAACTGAGGAGGTAATTTCAGGAAGGATTGGTTTTAAAAAAACCGAAATTCGGAACCAGGTGTTTTATCTTAATGGTGTTGCCGTTAAATTAAATGGAATCAATAGCCATATGCAGCACCCTACCCTCGGGCATACCATGAATGAAGAAACAATTATTAAAGATTTCAATATTCTTAAACGTTACAATATAAACTGTGTGCGTACATCACATTATCCGCCCGTCAACAGGTATCTGGAACTTGCTGACGAGTATGGGATATACATTGTGGATGAAACAGGAGATGAGTGTCATGCAACCCAATTTCTTTCCGAAAAGAAAGAATGGGAGGAGATGTACCGTGAAAGAGCTCGAAAAATGGTATTGCGCGACAGGAACCATCCCTGTGTCCTCTTCTGGAGTGCAGGAAATGAAAGCGGCGAAGGAAATAATATCTGTAAAGTTATTGAAGAAGGAAAAAAATATGACAATACCCGGTTTTGGATGTATGGAGGTAATGCTTTTACCCACCCATGCGAAGAAATTGTGGGACCAAGGTATCCTCAACTATTTGAATTTATAACAAAGACTTTGCTTATACCTGAAAATGCTGATCCCCGCCCTTCTTTTATGGATGAATATCAGGCTGTTACGGGAAACGGAGGCGGTGGTCTTGATGATTATTGGGATCTTATATACAACCATCCCAGAAGCATGGGTGGTGCAATCTGGGATTTTGTAAGCACAGGTCTGACAGAAAAAGTCCGGGCCGTTAAGGACGTCTCAGGAAATGATGTGCAGGTAAATATCATGGGCCGTGCAAAACTTGTTCCCGGAGTTTCTGGGAAAGGGATAGATTTAAATGGTCATGATCAGTGGGTGGAAGTTTACCGCGATGAAGCACTGGAGATCTCCGGCAACCAGCTTACACTTTCATTGTGGGTTTATCCGCGCGCCCTCAGCAGTTCGGCAGGTACTTTAATCACCAAAGGGAATTATCAGTTCGGGTTACACCAGATCGGAAAAGATTCTCTTGAGTTTTATGTTACGACCGATCAGAAACATGAAGTAAGAATCGAACTACCACCGAACTGGGAATTTAACTGGCATAAGGTTACAGCAGTTTATAACGGGTCTGAAATCTCAATAGTTATTGATGGAAAGGAAAGCATCCGTAATCCGGTTAATGGAAATATTCTGAATACACCGTTTCCTGTAAATATTGGAAGAAATGCCGAAATTCACGGGCAGGAAACAAGCGTTTATATTTGTGATGCAATTATTGATGAGGTAGGAATTTTTGCAAAAGCTGTTCCTTCAGATTTATTAAAGTCACCTTCAACTGACCTGAAAAAACAAGCTGCCTTATGGTTGGATTTTGAAGAAGTAATTGAAGATGGTGAATTTTTTAGTTATGGGATAGGCGCCAGGACATACGGGAGCATCTGGCCTGACAGACGGCCGGAACCTGAAATGTTACAATTCAAGAAATCAGCTCAACCTGTAAAGGCGAAGCTGGTTTCAGCAGAAAAAGGCGAAGTGGAAATTACAAACCGTTATCTATTTACTGATCTTAGTGAATTGAATACTACCTGGATACTTCAGGCTGATAATGAAATTATTCAGAAGGGAGAAATGTCTGTCTCACTTAAACCCCAGGAGAAGAAAATTGTGGTCATTCCGTTTAAGAAACCAGAAATCAGACCTGGAGTTGAATACAGGTTTCTGATAAGCTTTCGGCTGAAAGAAAAGAAACCCTGGGCAGATGCGGGTTATGAAATTGCCTGGGACCAAATGGAATTACCATGGTACCAACAGGCTCAAATTATTAAAAAACCATCTTCCGGTTCAATAAAAGTCAATGAAGAGAACGGTGAATTAATCGTTACAGGTAAAGATTTTGTTTATACTTTTAATAAAAGTACAGGGACTTTATCGTCTTTAAAATTTCAGGGGAAAGAGCTTATTAAAGAAGGCGCCCGGATGAATGCATGGCACGCTCCTTTGGCTAATGAAACGGACGAATGGACAATGAAAAGCTCAAATATGAAGCACAAAGTTGACGGGTACGGAAACATGGCAGCCACTGAATGGTATTCTTCGGGATTAGACAGACTGAAATTCTATCTTGATGACTTTCGGTGGGAAAAACAAAATGACGATACTGTTTTAATAGAGGTAAAGAATGTTCTGGTATTAGGAAACCAGAAGGGTGCATTTCTTAATCATTTCAGATATACT
>JANYIW010000052.1 GCA_025358645.1 Bacteroidales bacterium | reverse complement strand
CCTGACGGTGATGGGATCAATGACAATTTTAGGGTTGAGTCAAAATCAATAAGGAACTTAAGCCTTGAGGTTTTCAGCCGTAGCGGACTGAAAGTTTATTCTTTTTATGGTCAGGGAGAAATACTCAGAGAATGGAAAGGTTGGGATGGGAATGTGAATTTTTCATCAATAAAAGCTTCTCCGGGGGTCTATTTCTATGTTATCCGGGCATCAGGCTGGGATGATAAAGTTTATAATGGTAAGGAATATAGAGGAGTCGTTTATCTCTATAGGTAAGGTCTTTATGTCTTAACACCCTTCGGGCTGTCTTTACGTGGCAGATTTTTCTTCAGGAAACGAATCCAGTTATTACTCATAATATTTTGAATATCTGAGGCAGAATAACCAATTTCAATAAGTTTGTCTGGTACTTTTTGAAGGTCAGATATGGTATCAAGGTCATAAGGGCATTGTTCTCTGCCAAAAGCTCCGTCAAGGTCCGATCCGATACCCGCGTGTAATGAGTTCCCTGTAAGTTGACAAATATGGTCAATATTATTGATCATCAGTTTCAATGATACTCCCATGGTTTTTGGATCCGATTTACCCCTGATCCAACCCGGAACCATCATCCATGCATCAAGTGCAACACCAATTATGGCTTCTCGTTGTGCCAGTTCGGTGATCTGTTCATCAGAAAATTGCCTGTTATGTGGTACAAAAACACGGCAATTATTATGACTCGCCCATAAAGGTCCATGATACTTATCCAAAGCGTCCCAAAAGCTTTCGTCACATAAATGGGTGGCATCCAGAATTATACCAAGTCTTTCCATCTCTGTCAGAAGCTCACGTCCTTTAGCGCTGATCCCTCCTGTGGCATCAGTTCCCTGAGCATATATTCCAGGACCATAATGAGCAGGCCCTATGGCCCGTAATCCATAATCGAATGCCTTTTCCAGATGGTGCATTGAAATGATAGAGTCCGCCCCCTCGAGACTTAAAATGTAACCAATTGGTGCATTTTCAGGTGGATTCTCCCATAAGTGAAGATGTTTTTCAAGATCATCAGCAGCGTTTATCTGCACCATCTCACCTGCCTCTTCCATAGCTTTGTACCAGGCCAGCTGACCCTGAGTCTGAGACCAGGCCTGTTCTGGTGAGTTCCATCCTGGCATATTGTTCCCTGGTTTTACATACCTTCCTATCTGTGTGGCAACGCAAACACCAATATGTCCTTCGCGCATAGATGGCAGGCTAACTGTACCTTTTGCCCTATCAGGCTTGTCGGTCATTCCCTCCTCGCTTTTGCGTATATCTTCTACCTTCCATCTGAGATCACGGTTCCATTCAAGGGCATTCATCGAAAGGTCCAGATGAGCATCAAAAATCAAAGGTTTCTTTAACATTTGGTCAGATTTGGATTACAGGGTAATTTTTCTTTTTCTTGCTTCAACAGTCCATTCTCCTGTAACCTTGTGGTCATTGATAACATAAACAGTTTCGTGCCTGTCAACAGTTGGACAAATGTGCCAGGGGATACCATAAAGAGCATCCCCGGTTTTATATTTACCGGCCTCAGCTGTCTGAATTACCAAATGCTCTTCGTTGTGGCTGACAATTGTATATTTCTCAATTTCAAGAATTTTAACGCGTGGCTGAGGCATCTCCGATGCAACTGCTTTATGTCCAAGGTCGAGGCATAACAAATCCTTTCCCGGTTTACTTATAATCCTTGTAAGTAACACAGCAGCATGAAAAAAATCCATATCAGAGAAAGAACTGCTATAGCCCCAATCCCATAATATAAGTGTTCCGGGACTGGTTTCTACATCTTTTCTCTGGGCATGAATCGGGAATGTAGGGGTACCTCCGGCAATAATCTTAACAGGTGAAATACCTTCACTCTTAAGCTCTTCTATCAGGTTCATAACCGGTATAAATGAATCATTGCATACTCTTTTCCGGAGTAAAATGTCCTGTTCATGAATATGGCCGTCATAGACATGAAGTCCTTCTGCAACCAGCATAGGCGAATCCATGATTCTTTTATAGAGCCTTACTGCCCTTTCTCCAGGAGTCACCCCAGTACGGTTCATCCCGTTGTTAATATCGAGCCAGACATGGGTTTCAAGTCCGGTTTTTCTGGCCATATCTGAAAGCTGAATTACAATATCCTCATTATCAGCTATACATGAAATTTTGATCTTATTGAATACTTGTTTTAATTTAAAAAACCTTTCAATATTAGGGCCTACAGGTTGAATAGCCAATAAGATATCAGTAGCTCCACACCTTGCAACCATCTCTGTTTCAGATATTGTAGCACACTTAAATTTATAAATGCCATGTTTCATCTGCAATTTGATGATTTCAGACATTTTATGTGTTTTGACATGAGGCCTTAACTGATCTACACTTCCTGCAATATCAATTATTTTCTTAATATTGGCTTCAACACGGTCAGGATAGACAAGAAGAGAAGGGGAAGGTACGTCATTCACAGTATTGAGATGATACCAGAGGAGTTCTGAAGGACTAACTTTTCCCATTCTGGTTTTAATAAAGTTCAAACATTGCTTCAACTTCTACAGCTATATTTGCCGGAAGAATTGCGCCGACTGCACTTCTTACTCCGATACCGTTATCTTCACCAAAAACTTCAGACATTAGTTCGCTGAATCCATTGATAACAGCAGGATGACTATCGAAATCCGGAGTGCTGTTAACCAAACCCAGAACTTTCACTATACGCTTTATCTTTTTTAATTCTCCAAAATGTGCCTTTATTGTTGAAAGCATAGTCAGACCAACCTGCCTGGCAGCCTGTTTCCCTTCAGCAGTATTCAGATCTGCACCAAGCTTACCTTTAATCATAGTTCCATCAGCTAAAATGGGTCCCTGTCCGGACACATAAAGAAATTTATCAACTACCAGAACAGGTTTATATACTCCGACTGGTTTTGGCGCTGGTGGTAAGATCAGACCTAACTCAATGATTCGCAAATCAGTATCTTGTTTCATAATCAGGAATTTAGGATATGTGAAATATACAAATTAATTGTATAAATGCAAAGTAAAAAATGATGAAATGAAGAGGAATTATATAGGTACAATGGTCAGCAAAACAAAACCGCCCCAATTTGAGACGGTTTTATAATATATCTTCGTGAAGATTAGTGAATTATCCCCCATTTATGGCACAGAGGGCTCCTATTCTTCTTCTTCCTCCTCGGAATATGCTTTGATAACAGAATCCTGTACATCACCCGGAACCTGTGCATATTCTGCAAACTTCATAGAATACATTGCACGACCTCCGGTTATGGAGCTAAGAGCTGTCGAGTATTTATTCATTTCTGCAAGAGGCACTTTTGCTTTGATAACTTCAAAGCGTTTTTCACTTTCCATTCCAAGAACCATCCCGCGTCTGCCCTGAAGGTCGCTTATAACATCACCCATCCGGTCGGAGGGGACCATGATCTCAACATCATACACTGGTTCCAGAATTTTTGGTCCGGCAATTTTGAAAGCCTGGCTGAATGCATTTCTTCCTGCAAGACGGAAAGAAATTTCATTTGAGTCAACCGGGTGCATCTTACCATCATACACATAAACCCTTATGTCGCGGGCATACGATCCTGTGAGAGGGCCTGTCTCCATCTTTTCCATAATCCCTTTCAGGATGGCAGGCAAAAAGCGGGCATCAATAGCGCCTCCGACAATACTGTTTACATATATTAGTTTTCCACCCCAGGGAAGAGTAATTTCCTCTTTGTCGCGGACTGATATCTTTATGTCTTTACCATTAATCTTTTGCACGGTAGCTTCTTTTGAACCCTCTTCATAAGGCTCAATAATCATGTGTACTTCCCCAAACTGACCGGCGCCGCCAGATTGCTTTCTGTGCCTGTAGTCGGCTTGGGCTGACTTTGTAATTGTCTCACGATAAGGTATTTTGGGAGAATGGTAGTTTGTGTGAATTTTATAGATATTATCAAGGTGCCACTTCATAATATTAAGGTGGTATTCACCCTGTCCGTGAACAATTATCTGTTTTAATTCTTTTGAGTATTCAATTACAATTGTAGGATCTTCAAGGTGAATTTTATTCAGAGCTTCACCGAGTTTCTCATCATCACTTTCACTTTGAGCTTTAATTGCTGTGCGGTATTTGGGCTCGGGAAATTTAACCCCTGCAAATTTCCAGTCGTTACCGGGAACATTAAGTGTATGACCTGTTTTGGTGCTTTTCAATTTTACAAATGCTCCGATATCACCAGGGTAAAGTTCAGGAACCCTTGATCTGGTTTTGCCAGCGCTTATATATAATTGTGCCAGTCTTTCTTTCGTTCCATTATTACTGTTTACAACATCAAGGTTTTCAATAACCTTTCCGGAATATACCCTGAAGTAATGTATTTCACCAATATGTTCTTCAATTGATGACTTAAATACATAAACTGACGCTGGTCCTGTGGGATTTGGTTGAACTTCATTTCCTTTACTGTTAATCTGAAGAGGCATATCTGCGATCGATGGAGCCTCATTTACTATGAATTCCATCAGGCGGTCAACACCAATATTGTTTTTTGACGACACACATAAAACCGGGATCAGATTCCTTGTTCTTATTCCTTTGGCAATCCCTTTTTTTATTTCTTCTTCAGTAAGAGTATCATTTGTAAAAAACATTTCCATTAGCGCTTCATCACTTTCTGCTGCTTTTTCAACGAGGGCACTATGTAATCCTGCGGCTTTGGCTGCCTGATCTGCAGGGATATCAACTACTTCTGCCTTTCCTCCATCTTTTGAATAGCGAAGCATTTTCATTATAAGAACGTCAATTATAGAATTGAATCCGATTCCTTCGTTCACAGGATACTGCACAAGGATTATATTGCTGCTTAGTCTCTCCTTCAGCATTTCAAGTGACTTCTCGAAGTTCGCTTTTTCGTGATCCAGACCATTAATTACTAGTATAAGTGGCTTATTCTCTTTTTCAGCATGTCTGAAGTGTATCTCGGTTCCTACTTCAACACCGTTTTGTACGTTAATAGTCATTACAGCAGCATCAGATGCAAAAAGAGAAGAGATAACACCGCCACTGAAATCATCCAGACCAGGGGTGTCAAAAATATTTATTTTACTATTTTGAAACTCAGTATACAGCACCGTCGAGAAGATTGAGTTTCCGTTTTCGTGCTCAATCGGACGATAGTCTGAGGCTGTATTCTTTCCTTCAATTGTACCTCTTCGTTCAATAATGCCGCCATTAAAAAGCATTGCCTCTGCAAGGGTTGTTTTGCCTGAACCCGAGTTACCCAATAGGGCAATGTTTTTAATCTGGTCCGCCTGGAATGTTTTCATGTTTCGCTGGATATTATATGTTAAACTTATTTATTATACGATGATTAGGAGGTGACAAAAATAATAATTTTTTAAAAACAGTTTAAGAAAGAGGTGAGAATTACAAATTTTTTATTTCCTTTGCAACAGTTTTTTGAAATACAGGAGTACCGTTTTTTCTTTCATAGTAAGTTTACAAAACGTTTTTCGTAGGGAAAGATCGGGAAGGAACCTGTTGATAACTTACATTTTTAGTAAGATATATTTATTTTGAACATACTTAAAAGCCTGAATATTTATTATAATCAGGCCTTTGACAGATGTGTCTTATATTGTTTCAAAAAATAATATAACCTGAATTTGATTTTTAAAATAAAAACAATACCTTTGCAAACCATTTTTTTAAGTAAAATTTAATGCTAAAATAATTGGAAATATGCCAACAATTCAGCAATTAGTAAGAAAAGGCAGGAAGAAACTGGTAGATAAAAGTAAAGCGCCCGCTCTGGATTCTTGTCCTCAGAGAAGGGGAGTTTGCGTTCGTGTTTACACCACCACACCAAAGAAACCTAATTCAGCTATGAGGAAGGTAGCCAGGGTAAGGCTAACCAACCAGAAAGAAGTCAACGCTTATATTCCGGGAGAAGGTCATAATCTGCAGGAACACTCGATCGTACTGATCAGAGGTGGCAGAGTTAAAGATCTCCCTGGTGTTCGTTATCATCTGGTTCGTGGTGCGCTCGACACATCAGGTGTTGATGGCCGTACTCAGAGAAGATCAAAATATGGTGCTAAAAGGCCTAAGAAGTAACATTAAAGGAATAAGATAATGAGAAAGTCAAGACCAAAGAAGAGGATTCTGTTGCCGGATCCCAAATACAAAGATTCGTATGTAACAAGGTTTGTGAATAATCTTATGTTCAGTGGTAAAAAAAATCTTGCTTTTAAAATCTTCTACGACTCACTTGAAATAGTCGGTGATAAATTTAAAGGTGAAGGTAAGACTCCGCTTGAAATATTCAAGCAGGCTCTTGATAATGTTACCCCTCAGGTTGAAGTTAAAGCCCGCAGGGTGGGTGGCGCAACTTTCCAGGTACCGATGGAGATCAGGACCGACAGGAAAGTCAGCATAAGCATGAAGAATATGATCTCCTTTGCAAGAAAAAGAACCGGCCATTCAATGGCTGAAAGGCTGGCCGCAGAACTTATGGCAGCTTATAAGCTTGAAGGCGGTGCATACAAGAAAAAAGAAGATACTCACAGAATGGCTGAAGCAAACAAAGCTTTTGCTCATTTCCGGTTTTAATTGATTATAAGAGGAAGTTGATTAACAGATAGATGGATAAAAACCTGAAATATACCAGAAACATCGGAATCATGGCCCACATCGATGCCGGTAAGACCACTACAACAGAACGTATTCTGTTTTATACCGGTCGTACGCATCGCATGGGTGAGGTACATGATGGAAATGCACAGATGGACTGGATGATTCAGGAACAGGAGAGAGGTATTACTATTACATCTGCCGCTACAACCACTTATTGGAAATATAGGGATAACGATTACAAAATCAATATTATTGATACTCCGGGCCATGTAGATTTTACTGTTGAAGTAGAAAGATCACTCAGGGTCCTCGATGGCGCCGTTGCTGTCTTCTGTGCTGTAGGTGGTGTTGAGCCTCAGTCAGAAACTGTGTGGAGACAGGCAAATAAATATGTGGTACCCCGTATTGCCTTTATAAATAAAATGGATCGCGCAGGAGCTGATTTCTTTAGTGTGGTTCAGCAGATCCAGGAAAAACTTGGCGCTAATCCGGTTCCTGTTCAGATACCAATTGGTGCAGAAGAAAATTTTACCGGGGTAATTGACCTTGTCGATATGAAGGCAACCGTCTATACCACCGATGCAGAAAATGTCACCACTTTTGAATTGGTGGCGATTCCTGCTGATATGCTGGAGGAAGCAGAGGAGTGGAGAGGTAAGTTGATAGAGTCGGTTGCAGGTGTTGACGATACTCTTCTTGCACGATATCTTGAAGATCATGAATCGATAACAGGTGAAGAAATTTTAGTTGCCCTGAGAAAATCAACAATTGACGGACTGGCAATTCCGGTAATCTGTGGTTCTGCTTTCAAAAATAAAGGTGTTCAGAGTCTTCTTGATACTGTCATCGCATTTCTTCCTTCACCTGTTGATAAAGGTTCAGTAATTGGAATTGATCCAAGAAATGATGAAGAAATTACACGTGAGCCGGATGATGAAGCTCCATTAGCCGCTCTCGCATTTAAAATTGCTACCGATCCGTTTGTGGGCCGTCTGGCTTTTCTGCGTATTTATTCAGGTATCCTCCACGCGGGCGATACGGTATTGAATGTACGTACAGGAAAAAGAGAACGTATTAACCGTCTCTTCCAGATGCATGCCAACAAACAGAATCCAAAAGATAGTATTTCAGCCGGTGATATATGTGCAGGTGTTGGTTTTAAAGATATCAAGACCGGCGACACATTATGCGCTATTAACAAACCTATCCGGCTTGAATCGATGGATTTTCCCGATCCGGTTATCGGAGTTGCTATAGAGCCTAAAACTCAGGCTGATGTTGATAAGTTATCCATGGCGCTCAATAAACTCGCTGAAGAAGATCCGACATTTCAGGTTAGAACAGATCCCGATAGTGGACAAACAATTATTCACGGTATGGGTGAACTCCATCTGGAAATTTTAGTTGACCGCCTTAAGCGGGAGTTTAAAGTTGAATGTAATCAGGGAGCGCCTCAGGTTGCTTACAAGGAGGCTATTACAGCCACTGCCGAATTTCGTGAAGTATTTAAGAAACAGACCGGTGGCCGTGGAAAATTTGCCGATATGACTTTTGATTTAATGCCGGCAGATAAAGATGTCAGAGGCCTTCAGTTTGTAAATGAGGTTAAAGGCGGACATATTCCGAAGGAGTATATTCCATCTATTGAAAAAGGATTCCGCGAAGCAATGGTCAATGGACCACTTGCCGGATTTCCACTTGATAGCCTTAAAGTAGTACTCAAAGACGGTTCCTTCCATCCGGTTGACTCAGATGCTCTGGCATTTGAAATTGCTGCCAAACAGGCATTCAGGAAATTTGCAGGTAAATGCAATCCTGTAATTCTTGAACCCATCATGTCTACAGAAGTTGTTACTCCTGAAGAATATGTTGGTGAAGTAATCAGCGATTTCAACAGAAGAAGAGGCAAAGTGGAAGGTATGGAATCGAAAGCAGGCGCAAGAGTCGTTAAAGCAAAAGTACCTCTGGCCGAAAAATTCGGTTATGTTACAGTACTTCGTACTCTTACCTCAGGTAGAGCAACTTCAACAATGGAGTTCTCTCATTATGAACAGGTACCTGTAGAAATATCAAACAGAATTGTTGAAGTTACAAAAGGAAAAATTCTTTAAAAGATGAGTCAGAAAATTCGTATTAAACTGAAATCTTATGATCATAACCTGGTAGATAAATCTGCCGAGAAGATCGTAAAAACAGTAAAATCTACCGGTGCAGTCGTCAGCGGACCAATTCCGCTTCCAACCCACAAAAAGATTTTTACAGTACTTCGTTCACCCTTTGTTAATAAAAAAGCAAGAGAACAGTTCGAGCTCTCATCGTACAAAAGATTGCTCGACATTTACAGCTCAACACCGAAAACCATCGATGCACTGATGAAACTTGAGCTTCCAAGTGGCGTAGAGGTAGAAATTAAAGTGTGAAACCAGTAAAGTAATAAAGAAATGCAGGGATTAATTGGTAAAAAAGTAGGAATGACCTCCATTTTTGATGAAGATGGAAAGAATATTCCATGTACGGTTCTGCAAGCCGGTCCATGTGTTGTTACACAGGTTAAAACCGTGGATAGGGATGGCTATTTTGCTGTACAACTTGGATTCGACGATAAAAAAGAAAAACACACTACTAAAGCCGAAATGGGACATTTCAAGAAGGCTAACACAACGCCTAAAAGAAAAGTCCTTGAATTTACTGGCTTTGCAGTTGACCAGTGTAAAGAGGGAGACGTGCTTACGGCAGAACTATTCAGACCCGACAGCATAGTAGATGTAAGAGGCTGGTCAATAGGAAAAGGATTCCAGGGCGTTGTAAAACGTCATGGCTTCAGCGGCGTTGGAGGAACATCTCACGGACAGAGCGATAGGCTCAGGCACCCTGGTTCACTCGGCGCTTCATCATTCCCTTCGAGAGTATTACCCGGTATGAGAATGGCGGGCCGGATGGGAGGAAATAAAGTGATGTCACAAAGCCTGAAAGTTGTAAAGCTTATGGCTGAGAATGATTTAATAATTGTAAAAGGATCAGTCCCGGGTCCAAAAGGTGGTTACGTAATAATTACAAAATAATGGAATTAGCTATTGTTAATACTAGTGGCAAGGAGACCGGAAGAAAAGTCGATCTTAACGACTCAATTTTCGGTATTGAACCTAACGACCATGCTATTTATCTGGATACAAAACAGTTCCTTGCTAATCAAAGACAGGGTACTCACAAAGCCAAAGAACGTGGTGAAGTAGCAGGTAGTACAAGGAAGATTAAAAAGCAAAAAGGAACCGGTACTGCGCGTGCAGGTAACATTAGGAATCCACTCTTTCGTGGTGGAGGCCGGGTATTCGGTCCTAAACCAAGGTTTTATGGCTTCAAGCTTAATAAGAAAGTCAAACAATTAGCCAGAAGATCAGCACTTTCATATAAAGCCTCTACAAATAATATTATTATACTGGAAGACTTCTCTTTTGAGTCACCTAAAACAAAGGAAATCATCAAAATGGGAAATAACCTGAATATTGTAAATAAAAAATCAGTATTTGTTTTACCAGAACAAAATAATAATATATATTTGTCATCCCGAAATGTACCAGGGGTTGAAGTTATAATAGCCAGTGAATTAAGTACTTACAAGATTATGAGGGCGTCAACATTGATACTTGTAGAGAGCGCAGTTGACGTTTTGCAGGCAACATTTGAAAACTAGAAAACTTTGAGTGATGAATATTTTGCTTAAACCGATTGTAACGGAAAAGATGACAAGCCAGGGTGATAAATTTAATCGCTATGGTTTTCTTGTTGCCAGATCCGCAAATAAGTTACAAATAAAAAGTGCCGTTGAAGAATTGTACACTGTTACAGTTGATGCGGTAAATACGATGCGTTATGGCGGGAAAATAAAATCCCGAAATACGAAATCGGGACTTCTTACAGGAAAAACATCAGCAACTAAGAAGGCTATTGTTACTCTTGCAGAAGGGAATAAAATTGATTTCTATAGCAATATTTAATAACCAATATGGCAGTCAGAAAAATCAAACCTGTAACACCAGGTCAACGACACAAAATCGCAGGCACTTTTGATACTATCACAAGCGCTACACCAGAGAAATCCTTACTTCGGCCGCATAAAAATTCAGGAGGACGGAACGTCGACGGCAAAATGACAATGAGATATCTTGGCGGTGGTCACAAAAAGATGTACAGAGTTATCGATTTCCTGAGGGAAAAAGATGGAATGCCGGCAACGGTCAAAACTATCGAATACGATCCTAATCGTACCTCGAGAATTGCTCTTGTAGTATATAAAGATGGTGAGAAAAGATATATAGTTGCACCAGTAGGGCTTCAGGTCGGACAGACATTATTGTCTGGAAAAGAGGCTGCCCCGGAAATCGGAAATACTATGTTTCTTAGTGATATACCAATGGGTACTATCATTCACAACATAGAGCTTAAACCTGGCAAAGGCGGAGCAATCGCCCGCAGCGCCGGAACTTATGCTCAGTTGTCTGCCCGCGATGGGAAATATGCTACAATTAAGTTACCTTCCGGGGAAACAAGATTGATCCTTACTACCTGCCGCGCAACAATCGGTACCGTCTCTAATCCTGACCATAATCTCGAGAGATCTGGCAAGGCAGGCCGCTCACGCTGGCAGGGACGCCGTCCAAGAGTAAGAGGTGTAGTTATGAACCCGGTTGATCACCCGATGGGTGGTGGTGAAGGAAGAGCTTCAGGCGGACATCCAAGGTCGCGCAAAGGCATTCCTGCAAAAGGTTTCAAAACCAGAGACAAGAAGAAATACTCTGCAAAATTTATTATTGAAAGAAGGAAAAAATAGCTGATATATTATGAGCAGATCAATTAAAAAAGGCCCTTTCATAGATTTTAAGCTCGGCAAGAGAGTTCTTGAAATGAATGAAGGACAAAAGAAATCGGTGATTAAGACATGGTCAAGAAGATCAGTTATCTCGCCAGATTTTGTCGGACATACTATAGCAGTTCATAACGGGAACAAGTTTATCCCCGTTTACATTACCGAGAATATGGTAGGCCATAAGCTGGGAGAATTCTCACCTACCCGTACTTTCAGAGGTCACTCTGGTAATAAATAAGTAATGTAAACATTGAAAAACATTTAGAAATGGGTGCAAGAAAAAGAAATACAGCTGACCTTAGAAAAGCGGCCGCCAAGAGCAGGTATCAGGCGATACTCAGAAATTGTCCTACCTCTCCGCGTAAGATGAGATTGGTAACCGATCTGATTAGCGGACTGGACGTAAACAAAGCGCTTGATGTCCTCAAGTTCAGTTCGCAGGAGGCATCGCGCAGGATGGAAAAACTTCTCCTTTCAGCAATTGCCAACTGGCAGGCAAAGAATGAAGGTGTAAGATTAGAAGAAAGCAACCTCTACGTAAAGCTTGTTCATGTTGATGGAGGACGTGCATTGAAAAGACTTCAGACAGCACCTCAGGGTAGGGCTTACAGGGTAAGAAAAAGATCAAACCATGTCACCCTCGTGCTTGACAGTAAGATTAACGAAGTTGAAAAAACATCAAATTAGAACAGATGGGACAAAAAGTAAATCCGATAGGTAACAGATTAGGCATAATAAAAGGATGGGATTCAAACTGGTATGGAGGAAAAGATTTTTCCGGTAAACTGGTTGAAGATTCAAAGATCAGGGAATATCTTAACGCCAGGCTTGCAAAAGCCAGCCTTTCCAAAATTATTATTGAGAGAACACTGAAGCTTATTACCGTGACAGTTAATACGGCTCGTCCGGGTATAATCATCGGAAAAGGTGGACAGGAAGTTGACAAACTGAAGGAAGAACTCAAGAAGATTACTAAGAAGGAAGTCCAGATAAACATCTTTGAAGTTAAACGTCCCGAATTGGATGCTAATATAGTTGCAAACAATATTGCCCGACAACTTGAAGGAAAAATTTCTTACCGCCGCGCAATCAAGATGTCAATCGCTTCGACAATGCGTATGGGAGCTGAAGGAGTAAAAATTATGATCTCCGGCCGGCTTGGTGGCGCTGAAATGGCCAGAAGTGAATCATACAAGGAAGGTCGTATTCCGCTTCATACTTTGAGAGCTGACATCGATTATGCTTTAGCTGAGGCGCATACAAAGGTTGGATTACTCGGCGTAAAAGTATGGATCTGTAATGGTGAAGTATTCGGTAAGAGAGATCTGAGTCCTAATATCGGTGCAAGAAATGCCAAGAGCAAGAGCCTGAAAAGGAAAACAAAAAAATAAGAGACTAAGTAGTATATAATTTTATAACAATATTTGAGCAATGTTACAACCGAAAAGGACCAAATTCAGGAGAGCCCAGAAGGGAAGAATGAAAGGTAATGCACAAAGAGGCAACCAGCTGGCATTCGGATCATTTGGTATCAAAGCACTTCAGGAGAGCTGGATCACCGGAAGGCAGATTGAAGCAGCTCGACAGGCCGTTACACGCTATATGAAACGTGAAGGTCAGTTATGGATAAGAATTTTTCCTGATAAACCTATTACAAAGAAACCTGCTGAGGTACGTATGGGTAAAGGAAAAGGAGCACCAGAGGGTTTTGTTGTTCCGGTAACCCCGGGCAGGATACTGCTTGAAGCTGAAGGTGTACCCTACGAAGTTGCTAAAGAAGCTCTTCGTTTAGGAGCTCAGAAACTTCCGATCACAACAAAATTTATTGTAAGACGCGATTACGTACAGGAATAAAACTTTAAACAGAAATGAAAACTTCAGAAATAAAGGAATTAAGCACTCCGGATCTTCTCGAAAGAATCGATACAGAGAAAACACTCCTCGTTCGAATGAAGCTTAACCATGCAATCACTCCTCTCGATAACCCGCAAAAGGTTAAAGAATTAAAACTTACGATTGCACGTCTGCATACCGAAATGCGTACAAGAGAGTTAAATAAGAAATCTAATAGCTAGATCAGCAATGGAAAGGAATCTTAGAAAAGAACGTATAGGTGTAGTTGTCAGTACTAAAATGGACAAGTCTATCGTAGTAGTCATAAAAAGGAAAGTGAAACATCCTATTTATGGCAAGTTTATTAACAGAAGTAAAAAACTGATGGCACACGATGAAGCTAATTCATGCAATATTGGCGACACTGTACGCATATCAGAGACCAGGCCTTTGAGTAAAAATAAAACCTGGAGATTAATAGAAATAATCGAAAGAGCTAAGTAATCATGATACAACAGGAAAGCAGATTGACCGTAGCCGATAACTCAGGTGCAAAAGAAGTTTTGTGCATCAGGGTACTAGGTGGTAGCAAAAAAAGATATGCTACCGTAGGTGATAAAATTGTCGTGAGTGTGAAATCAGCACTTCCTTCAGGCGAGGCAAAAAAAGGTACAGTGAGTAAAGCAGTTGTTGTCAGAACAAAAAAAGAGATTCGTCGTCCCGATGGTTCTTATATTCGTTTTGATGATAACGCTGTTGTTCTTCTTAACAATGTTAACGAAGTACGCGGAACTCGCATCTTCGGCCCGGTTGCCCGGGAATTACGCGACAAGTATATGAAGATTGTTTCATTGGCACCTGAAGTGTTGTAATCTATTAAATACACAACGATGCAGAAGAAAATACATATAAAAAAAGGAGACACGGTTATGGTGATAACCGGTGAATCAAGAGGTCAGAAAGGCCGTGTTCTGGAAGTCGACAGAGAGAAAAGCAGAGCTATTGTAGAGAGTGTAAACCTGGTATCAAAACATACCAAACCGAACACTAAAGCCCCACAGGGTGGTATTATAAAAAAAGAAGCTCCGGTTCATATCTCAAATCTGATGCTTATTGATCCAACAAGCGGCAAACCGACTCGTATTGGGAAGAAACTTAATGAGAAAGATAAATTAGTGCGTTATTCAAAAAAATCAGGAGAGGAGATCAAGTAATGTACATACCTGCGCTACAAACCAAGTATAGAGACGAGATCGTCACTGCATTGATGAAGGAATTCGGATACAAGACCGTAATGCAGGTCCCCAAGTTGCAAAAGATAGTTATCAACCAGGGAGTAGGACAGGCTATAGCCGATAAGAAACTACTTGAATTCGGAGTTAAGGAAATGTCGGATATTGCTGGTCAGAAAGCTGTTCAGACTAACTCAACAAAAGATATATCGAACTTTAAACTGAGAAAAAATATGCCTATCGGTATAATGGTAACATTACGCAGAGACAGGATGTTTGAATTTCTTGAAAGACTTATATCTGTTGCTCTTCCACGTATCCGCGACTTTAAGGGTATTAATTCCAAACTCGATGGACGTGGTAATTACACGCTTGGAATTACCGAGCAGATCATTTTTCCTGAGATCGATCTTGATAAAATAGCAAAGATCATGGGACTACAGATAACTTTCGTTACATCGGCGCATTCAGATGAAGAAGCATTGGCTCTTCTAAAGCGCTTTGGTTTACCCTTTAAAAATATTAAAAACTAGTTATATGGCTAAAGAATCAATGATAGCCCGCGAAGTAAAACGCGCAAGACTGACCCGGAAATATGCTGCAAAAAGAGCATTGCTCAAAGCTGCAGGCGATTATGTTGGACTAAGCCGTCTGCCCAGAAATTCTAACCCGAACAGAATGCATAACCGTTGTAAATTAACGGGCCGCTCAAGAGGATATATGAGACAATTTGGAGTAAGCAGGATAACTTTCAGAGAGATGGCATCATTCGGTCTTATCCCTGGTGTAAAAAAAGCCAGCTGGTAATTTGTGAATAATTATAAACTATATTAAATAATAGAAGATGACTGATCCAATTGCAGATTTACTGACCAGAATAAGGAACGCCATCATGGCCGGTCATAAGGTCGTGGAGGCACCAGCATCCAATCTTAAAAAAGAGGTTGCCAGAATTCTGTTCGAAAAAGGATTTATCCTCAGCTATAAGGTTATTGATGGTGAAGGACCGCAGGATGTATTGAAAATTGCTCTTAAGTATAATTCCAAGAGCAAGAAACCTGCAATAAAAAAAATACAAAGAGTAAGCCGTCCGGGTCTCCGTCAATATATCGGAGTTGATGAAATGCCAAGGGTTCTGAATGGACTGGGTATTGCAATCATTTCTACCTCCAAAGGTTTAATGACCGACAAAGAGGCTAAAAAAGAAAAAATCGGTGGTGAAGTATTATGTTATGTTTACTAAATTTAGGAGGATAGCTTAATGTCACGAATAGGAAAATTACCTGTAAACCTGCCTAAAGGCGTTACTGTCAGTGTCAGTGACACCAATATGGTTAGTGTGAAAGGCCCCTTGGGAGAGTTGACTCAAACAGTCGACAAAGATCTTAAGGTCGAGGTGGTGGGGGACGAAGTCATATTATCGAGACCTTCAGAATCAAAGAATCATAAGTCGTTGCATGGTCTTTTCCGTGCACTTATTCACAATATGGTTGTTGGAGTATCGGAAGGATACAAGAAAGAACTTGAACTTGTCGGCGTAGGTTACCGTGCTGAAGCAAAAGGACAGAACCTTGAGATGAGCCTTGGTTTTTCGCATGAGGTAATTCTTCAGCTTCCTGATGAAGTTAAAGTCGAGACTAAAACTGAGAGAAGGGCTAATCCGATTATTACCCTTAGATGTATCGACAAGCAACTTATCGGGCATGTTGCTGCAAAAATCAGATCTCTCCGTCCGCCTGAACCTTATAAAGGAAAAGGAATTAAGTTTGTTGGAGAACAGCTCAGAAGGAAGGCTGGAAAATCTGCTAGTGTTTAATCTGGTAAAAGTAAAAAAATCATGGCCTTAACTAAGTTGGAAAGAAGAACACGGATCAAAATGAGAATCCGTAAAAAGATAAACGGTACTGCCGGAATACCAAGGCTTGCAGTGTATCGTAGCAATAAACAGATCTATGTTCAGGTTGTTGACGACCTGAGCGGAGTTACACTTCTGTCGGCCTGCTCTAAAGAAAAAGATATTGCAGCCCAAACAGGTATTAAAAAAATTGAACAGGCTAAACTGGTAGGAAAGCTTCTCGCAACCAAATGTAAGGAAAAAGGTATTGAGAAAGTCGTTTTCGACAGAAGTGGATATAAATATCACGGCAGAGTAAAATCATTGGCTGAGGCAGCCCGCGAAGGCGGATTAAAATTCTAATGAATTATGGGAAACGGTATAAGAAAAGTTAAAACCAGCGATCTCGAACTTAAGGATCGACTCGTTAGCATCCAGAGAGTAACCAAAGTTACAAAAGGGGGACGTACATTCAGTTTTTCAGCAATAGTTGTTGTTGGAAATGAAGATGGGATAGTCGGACACGGACTGGGTAAAGCCAGTGAAGTAACCACAGCTATTGCAAAAGGTATCGAAGATGCAAAAAAGAATCTGATAAAAGTACCGGTTATTAATGGTACAATACCTCACGAGCAGATTGCTAAATTCGGTGGAGCAAAAGTTTTTATCAAACCGGCTTCCGATGGTACAGGTGTTAAGGCAGGTGGCGCTATGCGCGCAGTTCTGGAAAGTGTTGGCGTGAAGAACGTTCTGGCAAAATCAAAAGGCTCTTCGAATCCACACAACCTTGTGAAAGCAACTTTTGCAGCTCTGCTCGAAATGAGAGATGCCTTCACGGTGGCTGAACACAGAGGTGTCTCAATGGACAAAGTTTTTAACGGTTAGAAAAGAACATTAGGATGGCAAAAATTCGTATCACCCAGGTGAAAAGTAAAAACGGAAAACCTGAAAGACAGAAAAGAACTCTCGAAGCTCTGGGTATCCGCAAATTGAATCATAGTGTTGAGCATGAAGCTACTCCTCAGATATTGGGAATGGTAGTGAAGGTGAGACACCTGGTTAAAGTTGAAAATTTATAAGATATTAACTATATTACAAGATAAAGTTATGGATTTGAGTAACTTAAGACCTGCAAAAGGATCAACACACAGTAGTAAGCGTCTCGGTCGAGGCCAGGGTTCCGGCAAGGGAGGTACCTCAACAAGAGGACATAAAGGCGCAAAATCGCGATCCGGCTATAGCAGAAAAATCGGATTTGAAGGAGGCCAGATGCCTCTTCAGAGACGTGTTCCAAAATACGGATTCAAAAATATTAACCGCAAAGAATATAAGGGTATAAACATCAGTACTCTTCAAAACCTCGCGGAAACACATAATATTGAGAAAATTGATTTTGATACACTGGTAATGGCCGGACTGGTTTCCAAAAATGCTTTGGTAAAAATCCTTGGAAAAGGAACTCTTGAGAAAAAACTTGAAGTTCATGCTCACGCATTCAGCAAATCAGCTGTAGAAGCAATTGAAGCTAAAAAGGGAACCGCTGTAATACTGTAATTTCATGAGACTGATTCAGACTATAAAAAATATCTTTAAGATAGAAGATCTTCGGGCAAGACTATTCTATACTTTTGGAATCATTTTATTATACAGACTGGGTAAATATGTTACCCTTCCGGGAATAGACCCGTCACAATTGGCTAATTTAAAACATCAGACCAATTCAGGTTTAATGGGATTGCTTGATATGTTTTCGGGAGGAGCTTTTTCTCAGGCTTCTATTTTTGCACTTGGAATTATGCCTTACATCTCAGCTTCAATTGTGGTGCAGTTGCTGGGTATAGTTTTCCCCTATTTCCAGAAACTGCAGAAAGAGGGTGAAAGCGGAAGACGTAAAATGAATCAGTACACAAGGTATCTTACTATAGCAGTTCTTGTTCTTCAGGCTCCCACTTATCTGGTAAACCTGACCCATACACTACCCGCGTCTGCATTTATTCTTAGTGGTACCTTTTTCCAGGTATCATCTGTAATAATTCTTACTGCTGGTACAATGTTCGTAATGTGGCTTGGAGAAAAGATAACTGACAAGGGTATTGGAAATGGAATTTCTCTCATTATTATGATAGGAATTGTTGCCAGGATGCCTGCAAATTTTGTATTTGAAGCAGGTACAAGGATGAATGGTGCAGGAGGAGCAATTGCTCTTATTGTTGAGATTCTGTTCTTGTTTGTTGTTGTTCTTGGTGTTATACTTCTGGTACAGGGTACACGTCGTGTTCCTGTCCAGTATGCAAGAAGGATTGTTGGTAATAAACAATATGGTGGCGTTCGGCAGTACATACCACTTAAAGTAAATGCTGCAGGAGTAATGCCTATCATCTTTGCGCAGGCTATTATGATGCTTCCAATGATAATTGCGGGTTACACAAGTTCAGGTTCAGGCTTTGTTGTTGCATTCTCGAATATGTACGGATTCTGGTATAACCTGGTAACTGCAATTTTAATAATTGTCTTTACTTATTTTTATACTGCAATTACGATCAATCCTGTGCAAATGGCAGAAGATATGAAGAAAAACGGAGGATTCATTCCGGGCATTAAACCAGGCAGGAGAACAGTGGAATTCCTCGATACAATAATGTCCAGGATTACATTTCCCGGTTCAATTTTTCTGGCTATAGTTGCGATTATGCCCTCACTTGCAGTGAAAGCGGGTGTAACTTCACAGTTTGCGCAGTTCTATGGAGGCACTTCTCTTCTCATTCTTGTCGGGGTTATTCTTGATACCCTTCAGCAGATTGAAAGTCATTTGCTTATGCGTCATTATGATGGCCTGATGAAAACAGGTCGTGTTAAAGGAAGATCCGGATCTGTTACATCTATATAATTAGTTTAGCGTTCTTTGATGTTGTATTTAAAGACTGATGAAGAGGTAGGGTTGTTAAAAGAGAGCAATATGTTGGTGTCGAGAACACTTGCAGAAATTGCTTCAATAATAAAACCCGGGGTAACTACTCTTTATCTCGATAGAATAGCCGAAACGTTTATCCTCGATAATGGAGCAACTCCGGCTTTCAAGGGATATGGCGGGTTTCCGAATACACTCTGTACATCTGTCAACGACGAAGTGGTTCATGGTATTCCATCTGGTTATATTCTTAAAGAGGGTGATATAATATCAGTTGATTGTGGGGTGATATTAAAAGGATGGTATGGCGACAGTGCTTTTACTTTTCCAGTCGGTGAAATATCGAAGGAAGTAAGACGACTGCTCGATTATACAAGGGCATCTCTGGAGGAAGGGGTTAAGGAGGCAATAGCCGGAAACAGAGTCGGAGACATATCTTCTGCGGTTCAGACAAAAGCAGAAAGCGGAGGTTATACCGTAGTAAGGGAACTTGTTGGGCATGGGCTTGGAAGGAAACTACATGAACAGCCTGAAGTTGCTAACTGGGGTAAGAAGGGAACAGGACCAAAGATGGAAAAAGGACTTGTAATATGTATTGAACCCATGATCAATGCCGGTAAGAAAGAGACGATACAGATGAGAGACGGATGGACCATAAAAACGGCTGATGGTAAGCCTTCGGCACATTTTGAATATGCCGTTGCTGTAGACAAAGGGAAAGCAGAGGTATTAACATCTTTTGAATTTATCGAAAAAGTTTTAAATAAAATGTAATGTATGGCTAAACAACCATCAATTGAGCAAGACGGTACTATCATCGAAGCCCTGTCAAATGCAATGTTTAGGGTGGAACTCGAAAACGGACACGTGATAACTGCGCATATTTCGGGTAAGATGAGAATGCACTATATTAAGATCTTGCCAGGCGATAAGGTAAAAGTTGAAATGTCACCGTATGATTTAACAAAAGGAAGAATAACATTCAGATATAAATAAGAAATATAAAGGTAATGAAAGTAAGAGCATCTGTAAAAAAGCGCAGCGCTGACTGTAAAATAGTCAGGAGAAAAGGTCGCATTTACGTTATTAATAAGAAAAATCCCAAGTTCAAACAGAGACAGGGATAATTTTAACTAATTTTGCAACTCATTTAAGAAAAGTTTTATATGGCACGTATTGTTGGTGTGGATTTACCAAGAAATAAAAGAGGAGAAGTTGGCTTGACTTACATCTACGGAGTAGGAAGGAGCATTGCACAGAGAGTCCTCGATGAGGCTGGCGTTGACAGGAATGCAAAAGTCCAGGACTGGACTGATGATCAGATCAATTCCATCCGCAGAATTCTGAACGATAACTATAAGCTTGAAGGGGAACTCCGTTCTGAAACACAAATGAACATAAAGAGGCTTATGGATATTGGTTGTTATCGTGGTGTTCGTCACAGAATTGGTCTTCCTGTAAGAGGACAGAGCACAAAGAATAACGCCAGAACCCGGAAAGGGAGAAAGAAAACTGTTGCAAACAAGAAAAAAGCTACTAAATAAATAGATTATGGCAAAGAAGACTGGAGCATTAAAAAAGAGAGTCGTTAAGGTTGAACCTTCAGGCCAGGCACATGTTCATTCCTCATTTAATAATATTATTGTGACTCTGACCAACAATTCAGGTCAGGTTATTTCATGGGCATCTGCAGGTAAAATGGGATTCAAGGGTTCAAAGAAGAATACACCATATGCCGCCCAGATGGCATCTGAAGAGTGTGGTAAGGTG
>JANYIW010000043.1 GCA_025358645.1 Bacteroidales bacterium | reverse complement strand
CCGACCCATATTTTGGAGCTCAGCGTGTAGGATTCTCTTGGAATTCCTTTAAGCGCTGCCGCTGTGAAAGGATGCGTACCATAGCTGTCGGCACAATCAAAAAACCGTATTCCTTTCTCATAAGCCTGATGAATAAGTGATTCGGCAACACCAGCTCTGGTTATATTTGATGACCGGTTATACCCGCTGAACCCTGTTCCCATACCGAGAAGAGTCGATTTTATTCCCGACTTTCCAAGGGTTACGGTCCGGAAGGGATCTTCAGATAATCCGGCTGAATCAGACGGAAAACCAATAGCAGCCTTACCAAGCAGAACTGAACCGGCTCCTGCTGTTAAGGTTGTTGCGACGAATTGCCTGCGTGTCAGATTTCTTTTTACCATGCTGGAAAATTTAAAGATAAAAGATTTTATAACAACATTTAAGCCAAATGTAAAAATTAATTGCTACTGCAAAACAGTGACTTTAATACAGGATGAATTATTGGTATCATGATAGATTCGTTGTGTGGCTTTTTGAAAATCGCTCTCCGAACATTTGTAAATATCAACAAATTTCTGGGGATTCCTGTCGACAAGGGGAAACCAGGAATTCTGTATCTGAATCATTATCCGATGTCCTTTTTTAAATGTATGAGCCACATCGGGTAACGCGTACTTAACTTCAGTTATGTTTCCCGGTATAAATGGCTCTGGTTTTTCAAAACTGTTCCGGTATTTGCCCCTGAATACTTCCCCTCTTACAAGCATCTGATACCCACCAAGAGGAACTTTAACATTGGTTGACAGGTCTGATTGGGTATCGGGGGGAAGAACATCAATTAATTTGACAATATAATCAGCATCTGTTCCTGTAGTTGAGACAAAAAGATCAGCTGTCAGAGGTCCAGTCAGGGTTATGTCCTCCTGAAGGATATCTGTTTTATAAACCATAACATCCGGACGGCGTGCGGCAAATCTCTGATCGTCTGTCATATATTCTGCAGTCCGGTGAATATGAACGGATTCTGTATAAGGAACCGGTTTCATCGGATCTGAAAGATATTCATCAAAACTCTCTTTTATGACTGGAACAGAAAATGAAATAACCCCGGCCGGCTGAAAATAAAGAGTCTTTTCAACCACATTTTTTGGTGGCCAGGAATCAAAGGATCTCCATTCATTTGAACCTGTAACAAATATTGTAGCTTCAGCTATTTCGGATTTGCCTTCACCTTTCAGATAAAAGTCGAAGAATTTTTTTTCCTGGGATATAAATTTCTTATTGGCATCCATTCCCCAGTAAATATTCCCAAGGTTATTCCCTTTTCCGAAAGCCCACTGACCATGCGACCAGGGACCCATTACAAGAAAATTCTTTACTGATGGAGAGTTCTGTTTCTCTATTGCCGCATAAGTATGCAACGCGCCATAGAGATCCTCCGCATCGAACCATCCACCAACTGTCATAACAGCCGGAGTAACATTTTTAAGAAAAGGGAGAGGGTTTCTTGCTTTCCAGAAATCGTCATAATCAGGATGTGCAAAAGCATCATTCCAAAAATTAACACTATCCCCGAGATATTCCGGTGAAATGTTTTTGTCTGCACCGAGGGAAAGAAAAAACTCATAACTATCGGGAACGGGCCATTTAAAAGAAGGATATCCGGTTCGGGTCGGAGCTCTGTGTTTCTGTCCGTTGCTATAGTAAAAACTGAAACAATCAAGTAGAAAGAAAGCCCCGTTATGGTGAAAATCATCGCCAAGGAACCATGCTGTTACCGGAGCCTGGGGAGAGACTGCTTTTACTGCAGGATGAGCATTTATGATACCCATTGTAGAATAGAAACCCGGATAAGAAATCCCGAAAATCCCTACATTCCCATTGTTATTCCTGATATTATTAATAAGCCAATCAACTGTATCCCAGGTATCTGTTGTTTCATCAATATCTTTATTACTCTTTTTTTCAGAAATTACAGGACGGATATCTTCAAATTCACCTTCACTCATATATTTACCCCTGACATCCTGAAAAACCATAATATATTCATCATCAGTATATCTATTGTAAAGTTGCATGAAGAAATTAAAACTTTCCGGTCCGCCAGGCTCGATATTGTATGGTGTACGGTTTAGAAGAACCGGGTGAGCAACCGATTTATTTTTAGGCGTATAGATCGAAGTGAAAAGCCGTATCCCATCACGCATAGTTATGTAAACTTCCTGTTTATCATATTTTTGTTTTAATGTTTCAACTGTTTGTGAATAGGAGGAAAAAGAAACAGCCATCAGGAGGATGAGTATGGCCGATCTTAGAGGAGAGATTATATTTGATTTCATTTTTAAAATTTTCATTTTGAAATTCATGATTCTAATCCAAGTTTAAAAACAAGATCTCCGGGAGGGACCGGTTTGCCTTTTCTTGTTGCGACACCAGTTACTCTGGCTTTTACAATAAGCTTTTCATCAGGAAGCCTGTATATCTCCTGAATGAAAACAAGTCTTGCATTTCCCTCTCTTTGAATGGTCACACTAACTATAAATTTATCGCGGCTTCTGAGAGGATATTTGTAATCTATTTCTACTTTGGTAACTATCAGATCTATCCCCTCCTCGTGCAGCTGAAAAAAGCTGATTCCTTTTGAAATCAGAAACTCATGTCTTGCATGTTCAAGATAGTGCTGATAATTAGCATTATTTACTACACCCTGGAGATCGCATTCATAATCTCTTACTGTGAATTCAAGACAAAAAGAATCAGAATTTCCGGTCATTTGATCAGCAATTTATTATCTGTCAGCAACAGTTATATTTAAGGCTGCAAGGTACTGATTTTTGGATTATTTCGTGACTGCTGATAGAGGGTGTTCTTTAATTGTTACCGGTATACCTACAATGAGATGGACAAAGCTGCCTTCTATTTTGGAAAGCGGCCAATAAGTTTTTTAAGACTTCCATGAAACTTATGGATACTATGCGGTTTGTAATGCATGAGAATGCATTCTCCCGATATAAAATTTATTCCTGAGTCTTTAAGTTCCTCGAGAGCCTCTTTGGTATCGGTCATCTGTTGTATCCAGATCTGTTTTATCCCTTTTTCTTTGGCATCGCGGATCACTGAAGCCGTTTGATCTTTTTTTGTAAGGACTATAATGCTTTGTACTTCAGGAGGAAGCATTTTTAAATTAGGATAGGATTTTTCCCCCAGGATTTCGACAGCCTGCGGATTTACAGGAATAATTTTCATCCCCTTTTCTTTAAGTTCTTTGAAAGCGGTATACCCGAATTTTTTTGGGTTCCGTGATGCCCCCACTAATGCAATGGGCTGTGATTCAAGAAATTCATTAATTTGCTTTAGAGTTGTCATAGGTTCTGATAGTTTTGAAATTGAACTTTGAAAAGTAGTAAATTTAATTTAAAGTGCCTAAAGTGCCTAAAGTGCCTAAAGTGCCTAAAGTGCCTGGAGTGCCTAAAGTGCCTAAAGTGCCTAGAGTGCCTAAAGTGCCTAAAGTGCCTGGAGTGCCTGGAGTAAACTTTTCTTTTACTTTAGGCACTCCAAACTCTAGGCACTCCAAACTTTTCTTTTACTTTAGTCACTCCAAACTCTAGGCACTCCAAACTTCTTCTCCTAAGTATAAAGACTTAAAAATACACTAAAAAATCTAACTGACATTTATTTTTATTTACTTGGTCTTGAGGATTTATATATAAGAAGTCAGAATGGAAAAACCAGAAGTCCGTACAGGGTACCTGTTTTCAAAGCGTTACTCGAATTATGTTTTCATGTTACTCTTCCTGTTGTATATGTTTGATTATGTGGACAGAATGGTTGTCACGTCGATGTTTACATCTATTGAGAGAGACTGGGGAATTACACATACCCAAAGCGGGTTACTGGTATCTGCAGTCTATTGGGCAATTGTCCTTCTGACTTTTCCAATCTCCATTCTGGTTGACAGGTGGAGCAGAACCAAAACAATAGGAGTGATGGCAATAATGTGGAGTCTTGCCACTGCACTCTGTGCATTAACGGGAAATTTCGTACAGCTTATTATGGCACGAATGCTGATAGGTGTTGGAGAAGCAGGATATGCCCCGGGAGGGAGCGCAATGATATCAGGTCTATATCCAATTGACAGAAGAGCCAGAATGATGGGTTTATGGAATGCTTCAATTCCACTGGGTTCTGCAATAGGAGTTCTTCTGGGAGGAATTATTGCAGCTAAGCTGGGATGGAAGCATGCCTTTGGAATAGTTGCGGTGCCAGGGATGATAGTTGCAATTCTATTTCTTTTTGTGAAAGATTACAAAACAGTCGACCTCTCCTTTTATGACAGATATAGCAATAAGATTAAGATGGAAAAGAAAGATATGGTGAAAGAATTTCTTTCTAAACCATCTGTTCTTCTAACCTATCTCGGTATGGCTGCCGTCGTATTCGTAACAACATCAATGCTCACCTGGCTGCCGACATATTTTGAAAAAATGAGGAATATACCACAGGAAACAGCCGGGAAAATGGCAAGCTCGATTATGGTGCTTGCCCTAGTGGGCGCTCCTCTGGGGGGATACCTGACTGACATTTGGAGAAAATCAAAAGATAATGCCAGGCTCCTCTTTCCGGCAATTTCAACACTGATGTCTGCAATTGTACTTTTTGTTGCGCTGGTTCTATTTAAGGGTACAGTTCAATATGTGTTGTTTCTTATTTTCGGTTTGCTTGTACTGGCTTTTATCTCAGGAGCTGCTTCTGTTACTCAGGATGTAATTCATCCAGGGCTCAGGGCAACATCTTACGCGATTGCTGTTGTTGTGCAAAACCTCCTCGGTGCATCTACAGCGCCTATCGTTATGGGTAAAATATATGACCTGTCAAATATCCAGACGGCATTGTCTATACTCCCGTTTGTGCTGTTACTCGGAGCATTTCTTTTCTGGATGGGTTCAAAGTATTATGTTAAAGATCTTGGAAAAGTTGCACAAGTTGCTTTAGAGGCGAAATAATATTATTTTTTTCTTGAAGTTGTATAGCGAACGAATTCGATGAGAGATTCTTTAACTTCTGATCCTGGATAGGAATCGAGGATCGCCATTGCTTTATCGCGGTATTGATTCATTTTAAGTTCGGCATATTCAAGACCTCCATATTCTATAACAAAACTTATTACCTCAGCGATTTCAGATTTTGTTTTTTTCCTGCTTTTTACTATGTTAATTATATGTCTCCTTTTTGAGTTTGCAGACTGCTCCAGTGCATGAATTAAAGGAAGAGTAATCTTTTTTTCCTTAATATCATTTCCTACTGTTTTGCCGGTTAATCCTGTTCCTTCATAATCAAGAATATCATCCCTGATCTGAAAGGCAATCCCAATATTTTCTCCAAAATCCTTCATTAACCGGACAGTATCTGTATCTTCTGATACTGATCTTGCTCCGCAGGCTGTACACGCTGAAAGTAATGCGCCTGTTTTACTTATGATGATCCTAAAATAATCTTCCTCTTTAATGTTCGATTTTCTTGCTTTCTGAAGTTGTAATAGCTCTCCTTCAGCCATCGCCTTAACTGCTTCGGAAATAATTTCGAGCATGTCGTAGCGGGAATTTTCAACACAAATATGCATACCGGTAGAAAGCAGGTAATCACCCAGAAGAACGGCTATTTTAGAATTCCACAGGGCATTAATTGAAAGCGATCCGCGTCTCTCGTGAGCATCGTCAACCACATCATCATGGACCAGGGATGCGGTATGAAGAAGTTCAATACAGGTTGCAGCAATATAAGTCGATTCAACTATTTCACCATTAAGTCTTGCTGTCAGAAAGACAAGCAATGGTCTCATCTGTTTGCCCTTACGACGGAGAATGTAGTTCAGAATGATATTCAATAAAGGAATCTTACTGCGCATGGTTCTGCTGAAGTAGGCTTCAAATTCAGCCATCTCATTTTCAACAGGTTTCTTTATTCCGGTGAGAGCAGACATAAATTTATTTTTCAGTCAAATATAATAAAATCAAGAGTTCAAGATAACCTTTTTAGCAACATTCATCATATCAACATATTTATATATATTTGCATGATGAAATTTTTTAAGAATGGATTTTAAAGAACTTAACCCGGAAAGTCTTGAGAGAGCAGCCGGAATGCTTAAAGCGATTGCACACCCGGTACGTATTACAATTGTGGGATGTCTTGAGGATGGCGAAAAACGAACTGTTACTGAAATTCACAAACTGCTTGGAATAGAACAATCAACTGCTTCTCATCATCTTGGTATACTAAAAGACAAAGGGGTACTGGCTTCAAAAAGGGAAGGAAAGAATACATGGTACTTTCTGAAACACGAAAACCTTAAAACAATTTTGAATTGTGTAAGTAGTTGTTGCCAGCCTTAACCGCCAGATTTGTTTTCAATTTTTTACTAATTCATGACAGATTCCTGAACATTCTCTTCTGAAATAATATAATTGTTATAACTCCACAGGTTATCGAGGAGTCGGCAATATTGAAAACCGGTCTGAAAAATATAAATGATTCGCCGGGCCTGAATGGTGACCATAGAGGCCAGTGAGTATTTATTATGGGGAAGTAGAACATATCAACAACTCTCCCATGCAAAAATGAAGAATAACCGCCTCCCGGAGGGAAAAGTATCGCATGTTGGTTAAAACTCTCACTGAAGATCATACCATAGAATGCACTATCTAAAAGATTCCCGATCGCTCCTGCCATTATAGCGCTGACAGCAAGAATTAGTCCCGGGTTTGCCTTTTTGCTGATAAGCGACGAAAGGAACCAGCCTATTCCAAAGATAGCAAAAACTCTGAAGACGCTTAGAATGAGTTTTCCTGGTTTGCCACCCATTTCCATTCCGAATGCCATGCCGTTATTCTCAATGAAATGAAGGATTCCCCAATTACCAAAAAGGTGAATTTCCTGTCCGATCACCATGTGGGTTTTGATCCAGATTTTAAGAACCTGATCAATAATCAGGATCAGGAATATAAGTAAAACAGATTTTTTCCCTATTGACATTATTGTTTTGTTAAAATTATGGAGCGCAAAATAGTAAAAATTGCGAATAAAAAATCCCGGTAATTGCCGGGATTATATTTTATTATCATCTGTGTACTACAGACAAACCGTATTGATCTTATTTTCATCCCAGCAGTACCAGTTGGCATCTCCCAGATAATCAATGGATTTTACATGGCCATTGTGAGTTGTTGTATTCCATTCTACATTAACGTCTGAAAACTTCACGCTATTATAGTAATGAATTGTATAATAGGCATTTAAAGCGCTGGTTGTTAATCCATACTCGATATAACTGGTCTTGAAAGTGTCGTTTTTAACATAAGTATATTTAACGTATCCAACACCTGTAGCTGTTTTTGTCCAGTCAATCTGAAGCAGTGCATCCGGTGACTGGGCGCTTTGATTCAGAATCCACTGCCCGCCGGTACCATCAAGCTTGGAAGTACCTTCAAACCACAGAAATTCAGCAAACCCGTCCGTACCATCTTTGGTAATATACATTTTCCATTGAACATCACTTGATCTGATCAGTCCGGTAAGTCTTGCTTTATAACTAATGTTTAAGAAGGTTACATTATAGCTCCATTGCCATGTTTTTGTCGAAATAAATACCGGAGTCTTTTCAAGAGCCGCTTTAAAAGCAGTAACAGGAACGGCAAGAGTTGTATTTATGATCAATTTCCAAACCCCGGCAACCACTGCAGCATATTCCCAATTACTGTTTACGGTACCTTTCTGACCTGGAATTAGCTCAATTGACTTTTTAGTGGAAGAAAAATTGGTGAAATCGATTGTCATAGATTCCTGTGGAGGCAAAACGGGAGGCGCTCCTTTGTCCTTTTTGCAACTGGTGAGAAACCCTGCGGAAAGAATTAGTATTAGAACAAGCGATAAGATTTTTTTCATAGTTAATCAGGTTAATGATAATAAAACTGGCATTTAATGATCTAAACAAATTGTAGGTTATTTGCAAAGATATAAAGACGAAAACTAAAAATCGTACAATAATTGGTTTTATTAATCGTGAATTCGATTCAGACCTCTGGATGTATTGCACCGTGAGACTCCATTCCTGGCACTCCATGCTAAATGAAGTCCTCTTTATTAGCATTAGCTTTTTTAAATTAATCAACGAGAGTTTCCTTAAGCATTGCTTTGACCTCTTTGATCTCAGGTCTTGAAAGTTTTCCAAGATCCTTGATAATCCGTTGCTTATCAATAGTTCTGATTTGATCTAAAACAATCCAACCCGCTTTGCTATCATGCTTTACCTCGACTCTGGTCGGATACTTTTTAGAGCTCGTTGTCATGGGCGCTATGATGACAGTCCTTAAATATTTGTTCATCTCATCGGGAGAAATGACAACACAAGGTCTGGTTTTATTAATTTCGCTCCCGATAGTCGGGTCAAGGCTGGCGAGAATGATTTGATATTGCTTTATTTCCATTCTTCGGGATTTTCGTCTTCAAATATATCAGGGATGAGTAATTTGTCATCATCGTTGGCATGCATAACCTTGAAGGCTTTTTCCCATCCTTTTCTCGGTCTTGCAAGAGGCTTTATTATTATCTGCCCTTTATCCAAAATCAAATCCACGGTATCCCGAATATTATATCTCTCGATTATGGTCTTGCTGAACCTTATCCCCTTCGAATTCCCAATCTTTATAACAGATACTTCCATGGTTAAAACTATTTACAAAGTGTAATTACAAAGTTAGTACATATTTTGATGCACCAATCAAGTCTTGGATAAATATTTATCGAAAAATCACCGCTGTCGTGATTAGGACAAATTTGATATTGGATAAAGAAGCACGTATTTCGACACTACAAAAAATTGTTGAACTCGGGCTAGGCGGACACTTGGAGGGAAACTCTACCGGAAATATCAGGTATTTTGAAAAATTAAGGAAGAATGGGAATAAAAATACTTGTGTTTAATTATCTTTAGGTAATTATTAAAGAAAAGTAAAGAAAAAAGCGCCTGAGATTAAAATATATCAATCATTTTTATATTTTTGAGTTTGATGGATTTTGCAGGGAAGACTTGATTTAATTCTGATCGTTAAGTATTAAATACTCTATATTTTACTACCATGTGCATGTATTTTCAGGCGAGGAAAATTAAATATATTCTCACTCTTATTTTTCTGTCTTTTATTATTGCTCCAGCCCTGTCAAATTCACATCAGGTAAAAGATACAATTAAAATTCAGAAGAAAGATACAGCTAAAGTTCAGGTAAATGATACCACTAAGGTTCCTGTAAATGATACAACTAAAGTTCAGAAGAAGGATACAGCTAATCTTCAGGTAAAAGACACTTTAAAACACCAGTTACCTGATTCAATAATTTATAAACAGACGACTTTTAGTGCAGAAGAGCTAATACGTGGCGAAAGGCTTTTCTTTGGTTTAGTTTACCTCGAAAATAAGTCTGTTAATTGCGTAAGTTGTCATAATACAAACATATCTGATACTTTAAACTGGAATCCTGATGCCCTGGAAATTTCCAGGAAATATCTAAACAAAAGTGCTTTTGATTTAAGCAAGATACTGCTAAAACCATTAGGCAAAAAGATGAAAGAGGTTCACAAAGGATTTCAGCTTACTTCTGAAGATATAGTGTTAATCAAAGCTTATATGAATAAATTCGTGGATATAGGCATTAAACATAATAAGCCGGTTATTACGAATCTTTTATTACTCATCATTGCTTTTGTATTATTCCTTTTATCAACAATAGATCTTATAATCAGGAGAATATTTAAAAATCGGCAGATAAATTGGGTCATAATAACAGTAACCGGAATTTTTATAACATGGGTCCTCGCTGTTAATGCGATTGCATTCGGCAGGGCTAAGGGATATTCACCAGCCCAGCCAATAAAATTCTCCCATGCAGTTCATGCCGGACAAAATAAAACAGATTGTAATTATTGTCATTATACAGCAAAAATCAGTAAAACTGCAGGAATTCCGCCTGGGAGTATCTGTATGAATTGCCACCTTCTTGTGCGTAACGGAACACGGTCAGGGGCTACTGAAATAGCTAAAGTTGTAGGAGCTTATGAAGCGAATAAACCTGTTGAATGGATAAGGATATATAAACTTCCTGATTTTGTTTTTTTCAGCCATGAGCAGCACGTGAGTGCAGGTGGAATTAACTGCGAGGCATGTCATGGAAAGGTGAAAGAAATGGATAGACTGTACCAGGTACCCGACTTGTCTATGGGATGGTGCGTAGATTGCCATAAAACACGGAAAGTAAATTTCTCAAATGAATACTATAAAACTTATTATTCAGATTTATACGACTCATTAAAAGCCGGGAAGATCGATAGCGTTAGGGTTATCGGCATCGGAGGCAGAGATTGCGGTAAATGTCATTATTAATAACAATCAATATAATTCCTCAGGAATGAAAAAATATTGGAAAGATATTGAGTCAAAATACAGGAAAGAGGAACTCAAGGTTATCGAACAAACTTCTGATGAAAATTCTTTATCCGGGCTTTTGAGCGACCAGAGAAAAGACATCCCCGCATCGAGGAGAGACTTTCTGAAACTATGCGGCTTCAGCTTTGCCGTGTCTGCCCTTGCATCCTGCCAGTCAAAGATCGGAAAGGCAATACCTTATGTAATTGCTCCAAATGAGTTAATACCCGGGGAGGCTCTTTATTACGCTTCCAGCTATATTAACGGAAATGATTATTGCAGTATAATTGTCAAAACCAGAGATGGACGCCCGATAAAAATTGAGGGTAATCCTGAATCGGGAATTACCAGAGGTGGCACAAGTGCAAGAGTTCAGGCCTCGGTGCTTGACTTGTATGATGGTAGCAGATTCCACGGCCCAATGAAAGAAGGAATTCTTACCGGTTGGGAATCAATTGATAAGGAAATTAGTAGTAAGCTTCATAAAATAGTAGAAGAGAAAGGCACCATTGTACTTCTTACACCAACCATTTTCAGCCCCTCCACGGAAGCTGTTATTACTGGCTTTCTGAATAAATTCAAAGGCTCAGAATGGGTCCGGTATGATGCAATCTCTTATTCTGCCATTATTGAAGCCAATAAGATCAGCTTTGGAAAGCAAGTGATTCCTGACTACCGGTTTGATAAAGCTGATCTGATTGTCAGCATCGGCGCCGACTTTCTTGGAACGTGGCTTTCTCCGATTGAATATACGAAACAGTTTAGTTCAAGAAGAGATCCTGAGCATGATATGAATTGGCTTATCCAGATGGAATCAAATCTGAGTCTTACCGGAAGCAATTCTGATAACAGAATTCAGATAAAACCTTCTCAGGAGACTGCAATATTGCTGAATATTTATAAAGACATTATAAAAGCTGTCGAAAAGCGTAATATCGAAACCCCTGCTTCATCTGTTGACATAAGTGGAATATCTGAAAAACTTCTTTTATCAGCCGGAAAATCCCTGGTCATTTCCGGTTCAAATATTAAACAGGTTCAACTCCTTGTAAACGAAATTAACAGATTGCTTGGAAATATCGGACACACGATATTGTTCGATTCCTTTCTGAAAACCCATGCAGCGCTCGACAGTGATATGGAAATGCTTATCGGGACAATGAAGAAAGGCGCTGTAAATGCACTTCTGGTATGGAACGTAAATCCGGTATATACCTGGTACAAAAAAGATGCCTTTGCAGAAGGACTTAAAAAGGTTGGTCTTTCAATATCGCTTTCCGGTTCTCCCGATGAAACGAATAGCCTTGTTCAGTATATATGCCCCGATAACCATTACCTCGAAAGCTGGAATGATGCTGAACCAAAAAAGGAATATTTCAGTCTTATGCAACCAGCTATCAGCCAAATATTTGATACGCGTCAGATGGCTGATACTTTATTGAAATGGTCAGGATCAACGATACAGTCCTATGATTTTATTAAAGCTTACTGGGTTGATAATCTTATGTCCCGGCAATCGGAATTTTCTGACCCGGTAACTTTTTTTGATCACACTTTGCAAAAAGGGACCTTCGAACCAGCTGCTACTACAGTTGAACGTGGTGGAAAAATCAGGAGTGTTGGCACAATATCTTTTGATCCGCATTCAATAAAAACCGTGGATAATGACGGTAAAAATATTGTTGAAATTGTTTTGTATGAAACTATTGCTCTTGGAGAGGGAAGGCAGGCCAATAACCCATGGCTCCAGGAATTGCCCGATCCGGTCACGAAGATCTGCTGGGACAATTATGTATCGATCTCACCCGCTCAGGCTAAGGAGTACAATCTGAATGACAACGATGTATTAAATCTCGGGGAAGTTGAATTGCCGGTACACATTCAGCCCGGACAGGCTTACGGGACAATGGGAATTGCACTGGGTTATGGCCGTTCTAAATGTGGTAAGGTAGGCGATAACGTCGGAATTGATGTTTGGAGAATGTTATCTTCAGATAAAGGTAATATCGTATATACAAGTAAAGTTGAATATATTATAAAGACAGGAAGGATCTATCCCTTTGCACAGACACAGACCCATCATAGTATGGAAGGGAGAGCATTTGTTCGCGAAACCGGATTGAAGGAATTCAAGAATAACCCGTCAGCCGGCAATGAGGAGCATGCGTATAATCTTGAGCATAACAAGAGTCTGTATAAAGAAAGAAAATATCCTCATCATCACTGGGGTATGGCTATTGATCTAAGCAAATGTACAGGATGTGCAAACTGTGTTATAGCCTGCCAGGCTGAAAACAACGTTCCTGTTGTTGGTAAGGAAGAAGTACACCGGGTTCACGAAATGCACTGGATGCGCATAGACAGATATTATACCGGTGAAGAAGATAACCCTGAAGTTGTCTTCCAGCCTGTTTTATGTCAGCATTGCCAGAATGCCCCCTGTGAAAATGTATGCCCGGTTGCGGCTACAAATCATAGTTCAGAGGGTTTAAATCAGATGATATACAACCGATGTTTCGGAACCCGTTACTGCAATAATAACTGTCCTTATAAAGTGAGAAGATTTAACTGGTTCAATTACAGTGCGGCAGGTACTCTTTCGGGCAATCTGAGAGATATTGCCGGAATGACCGGCGATCTCAAGCGAATGGTTCTGAACCCCGATGTAACAGTTCGTGCACAGGGAGTTATCGAAAAGTGTTCGTTCTGTGTTCAGCGAATCCAGGCAGCAAAGTTAAAAGCCAAATACGAGAACCGGGCGCTGCTTGAAAATGAAATCCAGACAGCTTGTTCTCAGAGTTGTCCGGCAAATGCCATAGTTTTTGGAGATATGAATGATCGTAAAAGTGAAATGAGCAGATTGATTAACAGCGGCCGGCGTTATAATCTTCTTGAGGAGTTGTTTACCATGCCGTCAGTTAATTATCTGACCAAAATAAAAAATAAAATTTTGTAAGTACCTATTCTTATTAATATGCTTCAATCTCCACTTCGGCCCCCTTTAATAGAAGGTAACAAAACTTACCGGAGCATTACCAGCGACATCCTCAACCCGATGATGAATAAAGCCGGTAAATACTGGTATCTGGGGATGACTATATCTAGCCTGGCCATGATGTTTGGTGTATTCATGATCTTCTGGACGGTATGGCAGGGTATTGGTACCTGGGGGGAGAACAGAACAGTAGGCTGGGCCTTTGAAATAACCACTTTTGTATGGTGGATCGGAATTGGTCACGCCGGAACCTTTATTTCTGCAATACTTCTGCTGTTCAGACAGAAATGGAGAAACAGTATTAACCGTTCGGCTGAGGCAATGACCATATTTGCCGTTATCTGTGCAGCCCTTTTCCCGCTTATTCATTTAGGGCGTCCATTACTCACATTTTTCATATTCCCTTACCCGAATACGAGAGGCCTTTGGGTGAACTTTAATTCACCCTTAGTATGGGATGTCTTTGCAATATCAACATATTTTACTATTTCATTGGTATTCTGGTATGTGGGATTAATTCCGGATATTGGGACAGTGCGCGACAAAATCAAAAAAGGACTTAAAAAGAATATTTATAATTTTCTGAGTTTTGGGTGGAAAGGATCGGCCCGAGATTGGCACAGGCATGAGATCACTTCAATCATGCTAGCAGCAATTGCCACTCCATTGGTATTGTCCGTACATAGCATTGTAAGCATGGACTTTGCCTCATCAATAATTCCGGGATGGCACACCACCATATTTCCTCCTTACTTTGTCGCAGGTGCAATATTCTCTGGATTTGCAATGGTACAGACCCTTCTTATAATCACAAGAAAAGCAATGGGACTTGAGGACTTTATAACTCCAAGTCATATTGAGAATATGAATAAGATACTTATTGCAACAGGTTCAATTGTAGCACTCGCATATATGACAGAGATGTTTATGGCTTGGTATTCCGGAGTTGAATATGAACACTATGCATTTATGAATCGGGCTACAGGGCCTTACTGGTGGGCGTATCTGATAATGATTACCTGCAATGTAGTCTCATCACAATTACTATGGATTAAAAAGCTTCGGACAAGCCTGGCATTCACCTTCTTCTTGTCAATTGTGATTAATATTGGAATGTGGTTTGAACGCTTCGTGATAATTGTAACTTCACTTCACCGGGACTACCTGACATCGAGCTGGACGATGTATAAACCTACAATCGTTGAGTTTGGATTATTAATCGGGACTTTGGGGATCTTTTTCACAGCATTTCTACTTTTCATACGAATTTTCCCTGTGATTTCAATTTCTGAAGTCAAATCAGTTCTGAAAATCTCAGGTGAAAAGCAACATAAAAAAGATTTAAGTCATGAGAAATAGGAATTATATATCAATATTTTTTGATGATGAAGTTCCATTACTCCAGGCTGTCAGAAAACTTCGTGAAAGTAACGAAATCATCGCTGATGTTCTCTCTCCGTTTCCTGTTCATGGGCTCGATGAAGCCTTATCAATCAAACGATCGCGAATCCCGGTTGTTGGCTTTATCTTTGGCGCCATCGGGGCAATACTTGCCTTTGGATTTCAGGCGTGGGTATTTACAGTAAGTTATCCTTTGATAATTGGAGGAAAACCATTCTTTGCAGCGCCTGCCTTTATTCCGATAACTTTCGAGGTTACTGTTCTCTTTGCCGGCCTGTCAATGGTTGCGGCATTGCTGATCAGGTCGAAATTGAAGCCTGATATCAGATTTGTGGCAATCGATAAGAGAATCACCGATGACAGGTTTGTCATTCTGGTAGAAGCAGCAGATGTAAAGTTAACATTAGTGAGAGTCACTTCGGTTTTATCAGGAATTCAAACCATAGAAATCAGATAATAAGAAAACTGCAACCATGGATGAACAATTCATTTTCAAAAAGCAATATCGCAATATCCTGTTAATTATTATGGCGGCATGCCTTCTGGTCTTATTGGGAGCCATCGTGATATCAAGACCGGGCGCCTCAAGGATATGGGCTAATGTATTGCTTAATAATCAGTTTTTCATGGGCCTCTCTCTGGGTGCAGCATTTTTTCTTGCAGTTCACAGGGTTGCTCTTTCAGGATGGCATACAGTTCTACAAAGATTACCTGAAGCGATGACGACTTTTCTTCCGATCGCTTTTATACTGATGCTCCTCATTTATTTCGGTATGCATCATTTATACAGTTGGACTAATAATGACGTAACTGACAAGGTGATAGAAGGAAAGAAAGCATGGCTTAATATTCCGTTTTTCTTTATCAGAATGGTAATTTATTTCACAGGCTGGATAGTTCTTACCAGGATTATGATGAAGAATTCAAATGCTCTGATGACCTCTTCAGATATAATATATCATAATCGCAGAAAACTATTTGCAGGTCTTTTCCTTGTATTTTATGCTATAACAGTATCATCAAGCAGCTGGGACTGGATAATGTCTCTCGACGCTCATTGGTACAGTACTATTTTCGGCTGGTATGTTTTAATAGGGATGTTTGTAACCTCTCTGGCATTCATCACATTGTTGATGTGGCTTCTCAAGCGTCTGGGATACCTTAAATATATAAGACCTGACCATATTCATGACATGGCTATTCTGTTGTTCTGCTTCAGCATATTCTGGACCTATCAATGGTTTGCCCAATATGAACTTATCTGGTATGGTCACTTACCTGAGGAAACTTCGTACTATATCACCAGACTTAAAGATTTTAAAGTTCTTTTCTTCGTTAATCTTGGTATTAATTTTCTCGTTCCTTTCTTTGGTCTGATCACCGTTAACTCGAAGCGACAACTGGGCTGGGTGGCCTTCATCGCCGCAATAGTACTTATCGGCCATTGGATAGATTACTGGCTGATGATTATGCCCGCGGCGGGAGGCGATAAAGCCGGTATAGGTGTGCTTGAAATTTGTATGACAATTGTCTATGCGTGTGTATTCATTTTTATTGTATTAAGGTCTCTCTCAACAGGTCCGCTTGTAGTGAAAAATGATCCATTCCTGGAAGAAAGTCTGAATTATGAATCGTGAAAGATAAATATATTGGAAAATGTATATTGTAAGAAGAATATTAATCAGAATTTCAGTTCTTCTCCTGACCGGAGTAATACTCTCGTCATGCGACAGGCAAAAGAATATGCGTGGATATGACTTTATACCGGATATGGTATATTCACAGGCTTATGACACTTATTCAAATAATCCGAATTTTAAGGACAGTGTGACTATGCGGGTTCCTGTTAATGGAACAGTACCAAGGGGATTCATTCCTTTCAGATATACAATTGATTCGGTGTCACGCGCCAAGGCAGGGAGGGAGCTCTTCAGCCCGGTTTTACCAACAGATGTTGTACTTGCCAGGGGGAAACTTATATTTACCACGTTCTGTATCGGGTGTCATGGAGCCCTGGGAAAAGGAGACGGTCAACTTTACAGCAGTGGTTTATACCCATTAAAACCCAGGGAAATTTCAGGTGTTGCGACGTCGAAATTAAAGGATGGTGAGATATATCATACAATAACATTGGGATTTGGCTCTATGGGTGCACATGGAGCTCAGGTTAGACCTGATGACAGATGGAAGCTGGTTCTTTATGTCAGAGAACTGCAGAAAGAAGCACAGAAGGCAAGAGATACAATACCGGCAGGGAAAAAGCCAATTTAGCTGCAACTCGTACCACCGGGAATCAAGTTATTAACCTGTCGGAAATTAAAAGAAGCAGTATCAATAAAAAATAAGCGTCAAGATAGATAGAGTATCTTCTGTAGTTATTTTTATTTGGCTTGTTCTTTAACAGATCAAGAAATTGCCAGATCATAAAAATTGATACTACCACGAGAATTACATTTATAAATGGACTTTTAATAATTTCAAAATAACACAGGAGTAGCGCTGCAAATACTGAAGAGACTACCCAGATGAATGTTAATCTCTTGATCTGGCTCTGATTAAAAATAGCAGACAGACTTGGAAGTCCTGCCAGCTTATACTCTTCTCCGTATCTCAGGATCAGTAGCCAGAAATGGGGTATTTGTCCTGTAAAAATCAGAAATTCAAGGAATATAATAGGTTTTTCCCATAGTCCGCCCCCCGCCGCGACCCAGCCGATAAGCGGAACCAAAGCTCCGGTGACAGCACCTGGAAATACAGCAAAAGCGGTTATCTTCTTGGTATAAGTATATACGCCATTGTACCAGATTATAGTAATCAAACCGATAAGTGCAGCTATAAGATTCCCTGCATAATAAAGCACTGTAATGCCTGCAATAAGATTAAAAAAGAAGAAAATTGTTGCCTGACGTAGTTTGATTTTTTTGGCTGGTAGAGGACGATGACATGTCCTGGCCATTTTACCATCAAGCTCCACTTCCTGAATCTGATTAAGAACAGATGCGGAGATGGCCAATAGAAAAATCCCCAGACTCACAAAGAATATTCCTGAAGAAAAATGGGGATCAAAAGCAAAATAACCGGTGAATCCTGTCAGACTTACCGGGATCATTATTTTAAGTTTAGATAATTCCAGCCAATCCTTAAGTTTATTTCGAGGATTATTTGTCATTAAGAGATTTCAGGTACTCAATTATTTTCGCTATATCATCATCGCTTAGCGTACTTCGGTAGCTTTGCATCAGATTGGCAGGAAAGCCTTTTGTTATATCAGCATTGGGCTCTAGAATGGATCTTTTTATGTATTCCGGATCAACAGTAATAGTGATTTCCTTACCGTCTCTTAATACGACTTGTTGTGAGCCGTAGAGATTTAAATAGCTTGGACCAATTAGTTTTGTTCCGTCGGGGGTATGGCATGCAAAACAGCCCTGAGCTCTCATGATAGCCTCGCCCGCAGCTCCCGGACCTGCATTCTCTCCTACAGCAGCAACCTTGGCGCTTTCAGCATACCATGCTTTGAATTTTTCCTGCGACATAACATTAACTGTTGAATGCATAGAGGAGTGCTGTAATCCACAATATTCGGCACAAAAAATTTTATATTTACCTTCAATCTGAGGTAGAAACCACATGAACTTTTCCCTTCCGGGGATTATATCGGCTTTTATCCTGAAATCCGGAATGAACAGACTGTGAATTACATCCATAGAAACCAGGTTTATTTTGATCGGGGTATTGACTGGAACTGTCAGTTCAGGGCTTTGTTTTCCATTTTCATATACGAACAAAAAACTCCACATCCTGGCAACACTTGTAATATTCATTGCATCTTTCGGAGGTCGTGTGGTAGGTTTCCAGCCGGCCCAGCCAAAGTAGAACATAACCAGCGATAATATAATCGGAATAACGGTCCAGAGAATTTCAAGAAATGTATTTCCTTCAATCTGCGTAGCGACTAAATTCTTCTTCTTGTTATATCTGAAGACAAAATAGAGCATTGTAAAAGTAAGTCCTACCAATAGTAACAGTGAAACACCGGTTATAAAGTAAAACGCTGTATTAAACGTTGACACATAGTTTGAAGCTTCTATTCCGGTAGTTGGATACATACTGTTTATCTATTGAGGTAGTCCAGCAGCGTTATTGTTATTACCGCGGCGAGCAGCAAAATAACACCGATAAACGCTATTGAAAACATTTTATTTTCAAATTTAAGATGCATGAAAATCCGAAGAACAAATGTGGATTTAATTGCAGCTATAATGAGGGCTATAGTAACTGTCATAGTACCCAGGGAAATTCGTGTAAGGGTTACCGAGGTAAGCGTAAGTACAATTAACCCTGCCAGTACAAACAGAAATGTTTTATAAGGAATTATATGATTTTTTTCATTTTCGATTGTCTTCATCAGGTTTATGTTATGAGATAAAACAATGGAAAAAGGAAGATCCAGATAAGGTCAACAAGGTGCCAGTATAATCCGCTATTTTCAAGTAAAACATAATTGTCAGAGGTAATTCTATTTCTTAAAATTGATATTGTAATAACCAGAATAAAGATTAATCCGATAATAATGTGAAGGGCATGCAGCCCTGTCATAAAAAAGTACAAACCATAGAAGAGAACATCACCATGACCTCTCAGAGCGAGAATAGAGGAACCCGGATAAATATGTTCCTTAAAATGTTCTCCCCATTCAAAGTACTTATTAACAAGAAAAGCAAGTCCGAGAATGATAGTTAAGCCCAGAAGAACGACGGCAAATTTTTTATTTTGTTTCCTGATAGCCGTTATCGACATTGCGATTGTTGTACTGCTTACGAGGAGAATAATAGTATTGATTGTACCGATAAAAACGCTTAATTCCTGGGCAGCAAGGTGAAATGCAGTAGCATTTCTGTATCTGTATACTGAGTAAACTATAAAAAGCCCTCCGAACAAAAGAAGTTCAGTAAACAGGAAAAACCACATCCCGGTTTTAGATGCCAAATCGTCTCGGTGTTTCACTAAAATCGTACTCATTTATAGCTGTATGGTCCCTTGGTTATAACAGGTATTTCTTTAAAATTTTCAACCGGAGGAGGCGAAGGTATTGACCATTCCAGTGTCTTACCACCCCAGGGATTTGAAGGAGCTTTAGTTCCGCTCTTAAGTGAAGCAAATAAATTAATTATAATTATTCCCAACCCTGAATAAAGGACCCATGATCCCATTGTTGAAATGATATTACCTGTGTGAAATATTTCATCATAATCATAGTATCTTCTTGGCATACCTTCATATCCCAGATAAAACATTGTGCCATACAGAACGAGAAAGCCAGTTAAAAAGAGGAATAAGCCTATATTAGCCCATCTGGAATCATACATTTTACCGGTTATTTTAGGATACCAGTAATGCATAGCGCCAAAAAAGGCAAAACCAGTACCTCCGAAAACAATAAAATGGAAATGGGCAAGTACAAAATGTGTATTATGCAGGTGAATATCAGTTGCAAGCGACCCAAGAATTAGTCCCGAAAAACCACCTATCATGAATACAAAGATGAATCCCATTGCCCAATAAAAGGGAGTTTGAAGATCAATTGAGCCTTTATGCATTGTAGCTATCCAATTAAATACTTTTATTGCGCTGGGAATAGCTACAAGAAAAGTAAGCAGTGAAAAGGCGTAAAGAGCCGTGCTACTCATTCCGGATGTGAACATGTGATGGCCCCAGACGAAATAACCGACAAAGGCAATTGCAAGAGAAGATGCAACCATGAAGTTATAACCGAATAATGTTTTATGAGAGAAAGTTGGAATAATTTCAGAAATTGCCCCCATAGCGGGTAAAATCATAATATAAACCGCCGGATGACTGTAAGTCCAGAATAAATGCTGATAAAGAATCGGATCGCCACCCAGGGCCGGGTCAAAAAATCCAATGTGCAGGGTCCTTTCGGCAATAATCATAAGTAAAGTAATACCGATAATCGGCGTAGCAAGCAATTGTATCCATCCGGTTGCATATAATGTCCATGGGAATAATGGCATTTTCAGCCATGTCATTCCGGGGGCGCGCATTCTGTGAATAGTCACTAAAAAATTCAGTCCGGTAAGTATTGATGAAAAGCCAAGAACAAATGCACCAAAAACTGCCGGAAGCATATTCCCAGTAGTTCTGAAACTGTAAGGAGCATAGAATGTCCATCCTGTATCCGGAGGTCCCTGTCCGGTAAATTGTGAGATTAGTACTAATGAAACTCCCATGACATAGAAATACCAGGATAAAAGATTTAACCTTGGAAAAGCAACATCTTTTGCTCCGATCATAATTGGTAAAAGAAAATTACCAAATACAGCAGGTAGCCCGGGAATGACAACAGCAAAAATCATTATAATGCCGTGGAGAGTGAAAAAAGCATTATACGTTTGAGCTGTCATAATGGTTTTGCCCGGTGCAATAAGCTCAAACTTCATCAATAAACCTATAGTAGCTCCTGTGGCAAAGAAGGCAAGGATCGAATAGAGGTATAGCAAAGCAATCCTTTTATGATCTGTTGATAATATCCAGGAAAAAATTCCCTTGTATTTTCCTTTATAATCAAGATAACTAGGTTCCTCAATGTCTTTTTGAGTACTCATTTATTAAGTCTTTTTTTTAAGTTTAATCTGGATAGTGAAAGGAACAAAAATATTAAAATGACAATAAATAAAATGACAATTGCAGAAACCCTGGTCACATTAAATACAAACTGGTTGCCGTTTGTATCATAGGAATAACAAATGGCAAGCAATCGGTTTATACTTGGACCGATTTTCCCTTTTGCAGCCTCGACCATTGTGATTTTGATATCAAATGGCAGAAAATCAATTCCCCTCAGGTATCGGATAATCTTTCCATCCGAACCAAGGGCAATCAGACCGGTTGGATGAATATACTGATTGTTTTTTTTCTGATAGTTGAACCCAACGGATTTTGTTAATTTAGCAATATTGAGGCTGTCACCCACAAAAAAGCGCCAGTACTTCTCGGCTTCCTTATTCTTCATTGTACTTAGATAGGCGGCTTTCTTTTTGATTCCCAAATCGATTTTTTCGGAAGGGTCAAAACTGACTGTAATAACTTCGTAATCTGTACCCACTTTAAGATCAACTTCATCAATGAATTTAGAGACCCCAAACATAAGTGGACTACATGTTCCCGCGCACTCGTAATAAACCAGATTAAGAATGGTTGGTTTATTAATTATATCCTTTAACAGGACGGTATCCCCATTCTCGTTAACCAGTTTTGTGTCGAGAGCAGCGAATTGGCCTTGTTTCTCATCGAAACTAATCTGCATTTGCTTGTCGAACAGTGCGGTTTGAGAAAATGATTTAACACTAATCAGACAAATAAATAATGCAAAAAACAATTTTAAGTGACTCATGGCAGAATCTAAAGATTTTTGTGTTATAAAGATATGATATATTTCTTTCGGGTTAAATAAAACGTGATTATTGCACAGGCAATTTTATTTATTTTGTTTTTCTTCTTCGGAATAGATACCGGAGATCATTAATGAGCCTCCCATAAGCGAGATATCTTTAAGAAGCGCTATTATCGTAATTGTTTTGTCTGCTTCGGTAAAGAGGTGCGGAATATGAATTGTGACAATAAAAATAAAAAGCAATATAGCCAGCAATAAGGTGGAAAATTTAACAAGTACTTTCGTAATTATACTGATACTGGCTACAATTAGCATTATTCCCGTCAGGATTATCGTATATGCACCGAGCGGGACAAAAGAGGTCAGGATCCCCAGATAATAATCAAGCATAAAAAAATGATTAATCCCAAAGAGCGCAAAAGGCGCAGCAAACAAAATTCTTCCGATTGTTGTAAGTCTTTTCATATTATTTTCTTATTAGCCGGATTCAGATTTGATTTATAAATGTATGAATTTTTTTTAGTCCCGGCTTAAAAGTTCCAAAAATCATGAAACTCTGTGATGTTTTGTCAGTATGATTTGAACAAAGCCTGACTATGACTGTTTAATGAATAAAAAACATTAGTATGGAACGAAGAAAATTTTTCAAGGCAGCTGGGTTAATGACTGCTGCTGCTTACATTGGACCAAAAGTATTTGGTAACGATCAGGTACCTGTAAAGGCTTCAGTAATTGAAGGCGTCCCGGCAACGGAATTTCCTCCTTTGCCATTTGCATACAATGCTCTGGAACCTTACATAGATGCAAAGACAATGGAAATACATTATGATAAGCACCACAGAGCGTATTATACGAATTTCATGAATGCCATTAAGGGTACTGCTCTTGAAGGGAAGCCCCTTAGTGAAATATTTGCTGGGATATCAAAACAAGCCGATGTAGTAAGAAACAATGGCGGAGGTTATTATAACCATTTATTTTTCTGGAAGAATCTTGGTACAGGATCTTCGAAACCCTCGGCCGATCTATCTGCTGCTATTACAAAATCGTTTGGCTCGGTTGATAAATGCAAAGAAGCATTCAACACTGCTGCCAAAACAAGGTTCGGAAGCGGATGGGCCTGGTTATATCTCGGGACAGATAAGAATTTAGCCATAGCAAGTTCGCCAAATCAGGATAACCCGTTGATGGATATATCACCGGTAAAAGGCACACCTTTATTAACTCTTGATGTATGGGAGCATGCTTATTATCTTAAATATCAGAATAAGAGACCTGATTATATTGATGCATTCTGGAATGTAGTGAACTGGGATGAAGTCAACAGGAGATACCTGCAAGCGGTGAAAGGGTGATTATGTATAGAGAAACCTCTTTATCTTAAGCGTTGCAGTCTTCTGAAACGGAACCGGTTGAAGGACAACTTTTTGGATCTGGCTGAATTTATTTACCTGGGAATTTACACATTCCTTTAATTCGCTGAGAACTTCATCAACTTTATCTTCAACCTGACGTGTCATATCCTGTTTGAGAATCTGGTATTTCTTTTCCAGTTCTTCCATGTTTATTTGAACCAGGGCAACAAGCTTCCCTTTTTGTTGAACTACAAGTGAATCCACAACGAACCGGAAGTTGTTAATGATTGATTCAATTTCCTCAGGATAAATATTCTCACCGCTGGCGCCAACGATCATGTTCTTCAGTCTTCCTTTTATATAAAGGTTGTTATTACGGTCAAGATTTCCAAGATCTCCGGTTTTAAACCATCCGTCTGGAGTAATAACCTCTTTAGTCATTTCAGGTTCTTTATAATAACCTTTCATCACGTTTGGTCCTCTGACCCAGACTTCCCCTTCCCCGGTCTTGTTATCGGGGTTATTTATGATAAGCTCAATGCCGTCTAATGCCGGCCCTGTTGATTCAAATACAGCTCTTTGAGCATTGCTTCCGGCAAGGAGAGGAGCTGTTTCTGTAAGACCGTAACCAATTGCATACGGGAATTTTGCTTCAATAAGGAACTTCTCAACTGCATTATTAAGCTTGGCGCCCCCTATACCATAAAACTTCAGCTCACCGCCAAATGTTTTCAGCAGTTTCTTACCCGCTGCTTCATTAAGTTTTTTTCTGATAACCGGAATCTTATAAAGAAGCTTAAGTATCAGTTTATCCCTGAACGCGGGCATGATTTTATTAAAATAAATTTTTTCAATTATCAGCGGAACGGTCAGCATTAATGTGGGTTTTATTTCCGCCATTGCAGGAATAAGTACTGCAGGAGTCGGCGGTTTTCTTAGATAGTAGACACAAGATCCACAGAGCATTGGCAAAATCAGCCCAAGTGTATTTTCATAAGTGTGAGATAAAGGAAGGACAGACAAAAAGCGATCATTTTCATCAATAAATTGTATTCCCCTGCCCTTCAGTGCATTAAACGAGATGTTTTTATGTGTCAGCATAACTCCTTTTGAACGACCGGTTGTTCCTGAAGTATAGATAATTGATGCAAGATCTTCTTCTTCAATAGTATAATTTTTAACAGGAAGTACTGAATAGTCAAATTTGGATGATCCTTTTCCTGAATTGATAAGAGAAAAATCCTCTATAAGGATAGTTGTTTTCAGATCTTCTGATTTGAATCCTTCAATCCGGGATAATAAAGAGTTTGATATAAATATTGCTTTAGAGCCCGAGTGTTCAAGAATATTGGCAACTTCTGTACTTGAAAAATCAGGAAGAACAGGCACGACTACTGCGCCCATAAAAGTAATTGAAAAGTAAGCAATCGCCCAGTTTGGCATATTTAAGCTCAGTATTGCTACTTTATCACCAGGACAAATCCCAATTTTTTCAAGAAAAGCAATCAGAGCCCGTATCTCCTTGTTTACCGTTTCATAAGTCTTTGGCTTTTCCCCCACAAATGCGTATGCATTGTGATCACCAAACTTCCTTAATGTCTCATTAAACATTGCAGGGAAAGTCAGCCTGATTTCAATTTTATCCATTATCCCCTATTCTTAAGCCAATTATAGACCGCAAAGGTAAGGAATAAATGTTTCCAATGACTCAATAGCGTCATAATATTAGCTGAAAAGAGCAAAACCACGTCAAAACTTTAAACCTTTATTGGTCAGAATGGTTAATATTGTATTATATTTTCAACTATAAAATTATGAGTCCATTAATACGAGTAACCAAGGAATTCCATTTTGAAATGTCACACGTACTTTGGAACTACGATGGGCCATGCAGAAATGTACATGGCCATTCCTATCGCCTTTACGTTACAATATCCGGATTCCCGGCAGATAATCAGGATAATCCTAAAAACGGTATGGTAATAGACTTTAACGACCTGAAAATTATTGTTAAAAATAATATTGTTAATATATTTGATCACACAGTCGTGCTAAGCAAAAAAATGGATAAGGATAAGACAGAATTGTTTAAAAAGATGTTTGGGAATACTGTCGTAGTGGCTTATCAGCCTACCTGCGAAAACCTGGTTGCCGATTTTGCAGAACGTATTGCCCCTTACCTCCCGGCTGAGGTTAAATTACACAGTCTTAAACTTTACGAAACAGCCTCATCTTATGCGGAATGGTTTGCATCAGATAACCCATGAAGAAGTGTGGAGTGCCTAAAGTGCCTAAAGTGCCTAAAGTGCCTAGAGTGCCTAGAGTGCCTAAAGTGACACTTCAAACTTTTCTTTAACTTTAGGCACTCCAAACTTTTCTTTAACTTTAGGCACTCCAAACTTTAGGCACTTCAAACTTAATTATATGATAGATAATACCTCTAAAAAACTTTTTCTTCTGGATGCTTATGCACTTATATTCCGTGCCTATTATGCATTCATTAAAAACCCGAGAGTCACCTCAAAAGGATTAAATACTTCGGCTATTTTTGGATTTCTTCTTGCCCTTGAAGAGGTTCTCCGGACACGCAAGCCAACACATATTGCGGTAGTTTTTGACACTCCCACGCCAACCTTCAGGCACGAGATGTTTAAAGAATACAAAGCTCATCGTGATGAGACTCCTGAAGATATTAAAAAGGCAGTGCCCTATATAAAAAGGCTGATTGAAGCTTATAAAATACCGGTAATTGATTATCCTGGGTTTGAAGCGGATGATGTAATTGGTACTTTGGCCAGGAAAGCTTCTGAGCGTGGTTTTACTACTTACATGATGACGCCTGATAAAGATTTTGCCCAGCTTGTTTCGGAAAACGTTTTTATGTTAAAACCATCGAGAAGCGGAAATGAATCAATCTTATGGGGGGTTGAGGATATAAAAAAGGAATTCAATGTTCAGCGTCCGGAGCAGGTTATTGATATTCTTGCACTTATGGGCGATACGGCAGATAATATTCCGGGAGCGCCAGGGGTTGGCCCAAAAACAGCGATGAAACTGATTTCAGAATATGGTAGTATTGAAGAGCTTTTCAGAAATACTGATAAATTGAAGGGAAAGCTAAAAGAGATTATTGAAAACAACAGGGAACAGATTGAAATGTCTAAAATACTTGCCACAATTGAACAAAATGTGCCAGTTGAATTGGATGAAACTGCACTTGAACTGGAAGTTCCCGATCCGGTTAAACTGAATATTCTTTTTAATGAACTGGAATTCAAAACTGTTGCTGCGAAAATACTTTCAGAAATCGAAAAATCAGAAAAACCAAGGCCTCAACAACACTTATTTACCCCTCAGACTGATTCTTTTCAGGGTACTCTTTTCGGAGAGGAAGTAATTGCTCCGGTTACCGGGAATGCCTCAATTGAAACTGTTGACCATAACTATATCCTGCTTGAAAACATTTCAGACATTAAAGAATTTGTTAAAAAGGTAAACACGCTTAAAGAGTTTTGTTTTGACACCGAGACAACTAGCATAGATCCACTTGATGCAGAGCTTGTTGCTCTTACTTTTTCCTGGGAAAAAGGTTCCGGATATCTTATTCATTTCCCCGAATCACAAAATGAGACTAAAGCCATTCTGGAAATTGTCAGGCCGGTCTTTGAAAACCCTGAAACACTGAAAATAGGACAGAACATGAAATTTGATATTCAGGTTCTGGGCAATTATGATATCGAGGTTAAAGGACACTTGTTCGACACAATGATAGCTCATTATCTTCTGGAGCCCGATATGAGGCATAACATGAATTTATTATCGGAATCTTATCTCGGATACAGCCCTGTGCATATTGAATCCCTCATCGGGGAAAAAGGTAACAACCAGAAAAACATGAGGTCAGTCCCGGTTGACAAGTTGATGGAATATGCAGTCGAAGATGCAGATGTGACCTACCAGTTAAAGACGGTCTTTGAAACCCGTATAAAAACCGAAGGATTATATGAGCTTGCCCATAATATTGAGATGCCACTCATCAATGTGCTGGCAACAATGGAAAGAAATGGCGTGATACTGGATCTTCTGGATCTGAAAGCTATTACAATAAACCTTCGTGAGGATATTATCTCCCTCGAAAAAGAGATATATACGCTGGCAGGAACAGAATTTAATATTTCCTCACCTAAACAACTGGGTGATATTCTGTTTATCAGACTGAAACTTGATGATAAAGCAAGGGTTACCAAAACCAAACAGTTTATTACCAATGAGGAAATATTACAACGACTGACAAGTAAACATCCGATTATCGATAAAGTACTGGAATTCCGTGGACTTAAGAAACTACTGTCAACGTATGTTGAGGCGCTTCCTCTTCTTGTTGATAAGAAAACCGGCAGAATTCATACCTCTTTCAACCAGGCTGTAGCCTCAACAGGCAGATTAAGTTCAAATAACCCAAACCTCCAGAATATTCCTGTCAGGGATGCAAGGGGCAGGGAAATACGAAAAGCCTTCGTTCCAGGGAAAGGGCAGATTTTCTTATCAGCAGACTACTCTCAAATTGAACTGAGGCTTATGGCTCATCTCAGTAAGGATAAAAGCATGATTGCCGATTTCCTTTCCGGAAGTGATATTCATGCAGCTACAGCCGCTAAAATATTCGGCGTAGAGATTACCGAAGTTACACGTGAGATGCGCAGCAGGGCAAAAACAGCAAATTTTGGTATCATTTATGGAATTTCTTCTTTCGGGCTTTCAGAACGCTTGAATATTGGCAGAAAGGAGGCGAAAGAGCTTATTGATGGCTATTTCAATTCTTATCCGGGTGTAAAAATTTATATGGATGAAAGCATTAAGAAAGCCAGAGATTCAGGGTTTGTAGCAACAATGTTTGGACGGAAACGATATTTACCTGATATTCATTCACACAACCAGGTGGTTAGGGGAAATGCCGAAAGAAATGCAATTAACGCACCAATTCAGGGCAGTGCAGCAGATATTATTAAAATTGCCATGATCAGAATATATGACAAGATGAAATCAGAGAAGTTCCTCTCAAAAATGAACCTTCAGGTACATGACGAACTTATATTTGAAGTTGAAGTTTCAGAACTTGAAAAGCTGAAAGAGCTTGTTATATTTGAAATGTCTAACGCTGTTAAACTGGATATCCCTTTAAAGGTCGACTGGGGTACCGGCAATAACTGGTTTGAAGCACATTAGAGGTAATATTATGCAGGTTAAAGTACTATTCTTCGGAGTTTTGGCGGAGGTTTCAGGAACAGGGATTAAATATTATCATGATGTCAGATCAATAAGTGATCTTAAACTCAGGATTCAGGATGATTTTCCGGAAATTGTCCATTATAACTTTCGTATATCACTTAATAGCGAATTAACAGACAAGGATATTGAACTAAAATCAGAAGATGTGATTGCTTTGATGCCCCCGTTTGCGGGGGGTTGATCATGATATCAATTTTAACAATTTATGGAAACAAACTATTTAACCGACGGACCGGTATCTCAAAAGATAATCACACTACTTATTGAAAAGATGGGTGGAAAAACTGATTCCGGTGGACATACAATCTTCCTTGGTCAGGTCAGAGCTGATGTAATCGATGGCTTAAAGGTTAAGGCTATAGAATACTCGGCATATATTGAATTGGTTAATGTTGAGGCAGAGAAGATTAAAAAGACAATTTTCTCGGAGTTTGCAGATGTTAATTCAATCGAAATAGTTCATTCAACCGGAATTGTATATGCCGGAGAGATATCTCTTTTAGTTTTTGTTTCAGCTGGTCACCGGCATCAGGCAATGCAAGCTTGCAGTAAAACAGTTGAACTCATAAAAGTGAATCTGCCTGTCTGGAAAAAAGAGATTTTTGAGGATGATTCACATAAGTGGAAATAATGAAATTCCACCTAAACAGGTTCCATAACTTTTCTGTTTTGGGGAGTTTCATATTTTGTGCTGATCTGATCATTTTTCCTGGTAACCAGAATTGAACCTGCTGTTCCTTTAAGTATTGAACTATATTCTTCTTTATTATTTAATATATCGATGGCCTTTGAAACCTGTTCATCCTTTTTAATTGTCCATTCAATTGCTCCGCTTTCATAAAAGTACCGGCTTATAATTTCATCTTCCATAAGATCCGTTATCTCACTTCTGAACAGTTTAAGATCCTGGTCGAGATTATGGGCAATATCTTTTTCAAGGTCATTAAACAGGTCTTTATGAATATCGTAGTATTTTTCTTTCTTAGCATTGGTTATGAGTTCATTAAGAGACGCCTCGGTAACGGTCTTGTAATTGAATTTGCGATTAAGGAGGAATGTTTTAAAGTCGTCATAATCCTGATCAGTGAAGGTGAATTGGTCCGGAGTTTTAATGTTTTTATGGGTCCAGTAGTAGTTTGTGGCAAAATCGAAAATGTAATTCCGGCGGAAAAGTTCCGAAGTTATCTGGCTGAGAGATTCCGGTAAAACCTCAATGTCGGGAGTGATCCCACCACCGTCTTTAACAATTCTGCCGTTCCTGGTTTTAAATTCAGAAATCAGCGAATCAGGAATGATTCCGACACTTCCATCTTCATTCGGGTGTGAGAAATTGCGGGCCTGGATACACCTTCCGCTTGGTATGTAATATTTTGCTGTAGTGACTTTAAGTTGAGTATTATAACTTAATGGACGCGTGATCTGAACGAGCCCCTTGCCATAAGAACGCTGGCCAATAATTATTCCCCTGTCAAGGTCCTGAATTGCACCGGCGACAATCTCTGATGCTGAGGCAGAGCCCCTGTTTATAATTATAGCAAGTGGTATCTTTTCATCCAATGGCTGTTTTGTCGTTTTAAAATCTTCATAAAACTGTTTGTCTTTGCCCTTTGTGGAAACAACTTCATTTCCTTCTTTTACAAAAAGATTTACAATCTCAACGGCTTCTGTAAGCAATCCTCCCGGGTTTCCACGAAGATCGAGAATGATCTGTTGTGCTTTATTCTCTTTCAATGCATTAAGGGCGGTCTTTACATCTTCAATACAGTTTTGCGTGAAATTGGTAAAGCGGATATAGCCGGTTTTTGAATCTATCATTCCATAGTAAGGAACCGGAGGCATGATGATCTTCTCACGTTTAAGAGAAAATTCTGTTTCCTTTCCGTTCCTGTCAATTGTGACGCTGATTTCCGTTCCGGGATTCCCTTTAAGTTTTTCACTTACTTTATCTGTAGGCAAACCCTTGAGTGATACCCCGTCAACTTTTTTCAACAGATCTCCTGGTTTTATACCGGCCTTATCGGCGGGAAATCCTTTATATACCTCACTAATAACTACATAGTCGCCGGTACTTCTAACAAGCGATCCGATTCCACCATATCTCCCGGAGATCATAATTGAGAATTCACCAGCCTCCGATTCGGGGAAGTACACTGTATATGGATCAAGTGTTTTAAGCATATTATCAATTCCTGCTTTAATCACTTTATCAGGATCTATCTCATCCACATAGAAAGTATTAAGCTCCCTGAAGAGAGAGAAAAAGATGTCAAAATTTTTAGCAATTCTGAAATCCCTTGTTTCCTGATTGACAAGGAAACCAGTGCTGATTCCAATAACCAGTAAAATAGAGACTGCAATTATTATTTTTCCGGAACGTATCTTCTTCATAACAAATATTGCTTAATTAAGAACGGCGAAATTAATAAGAAAAACCGGGAAGCGTTTTGATAAAGAAACAATTAAGACAATTTTAACATTATTTTTCATTCTTAATAGTGAGCATGATAAGTTTGTTTATCATCTCTTTGATTGATTTTTCAATAGTCACATAATCAGGAACAGCATTTCCTCTGAGGATAACAACGAAAGCAATCTGAATGTTCTGTGATGTAAGATGATCATATAGAGTTCTTTTATTTTTGCGGTATGCTTCTCTCATCCTTCTTTTAATCAGGTTTCTGGTAACTGCCAGCCGGAATCCTCGTTTTGAAACACTAAACGTAACCTGCGCTGGACCGGGAGAGGTATTATGACCTTTGTCCCAGACCACCTTAAAAAGAGGATTGTAGAAAATGTTTCCGTTTTCAAACAGCGTTCCAATTATTTTCCTGCTGCAAAGCCTTTCAGACTTATCAAATGTCTCCCTGATGGTATTCTTTTTATATGTGTGCGGACGTTGCATGCGTAGTAGGTACGTTGCATGCAACTTCCCTACTTTAAATTTTTGTTGTAGTCTTTAAGAAAATCATCAAGAGCCATTGTCATTGATGGAGCTTTGGGATTGGGAGCACAAATATCGAGCCTCAGTCCTTCGCTTTCCACAGCACATGCAGTTGTTGGTCCGAAGGCAGCAATTTTAATATCACCCTGGATAAATGCCGGAAAATTTTCTTTCAGCGATTTTATTCCTGAAGGGCTGTAAAATACAAGGATATCGTAATCAAAGTCTTTCAGGTTAGAAAAATCAGTGCTTATTGTTTTGTAAAGAGTTCCAATCGTATACTTAATTATATTTTTATCAAGTGATTCAGGAATTTCAGCATTGTGAGGTTCAGAAAGAGGAACAAAGAAATTATCTTCCCTGTGTTTGATGATAACGTCAATAAGGTCCTGAAACTTTGCTTTCCCATGAAATATTTTACGTTTTCTGTAGACTATATATTTCTGGAGATAAAATGCGACATTCTCTGTAATACAGAAATACTTCATAGTATCCGGGACTACTGTCCGCAATTCAGTGCAAATCCTGAAGAAATGATCAATCCCGGTTTTACTTGTGAAGATGACAGCAGTAAAGTCAAGTACATTGATTTTTTGTTGACGGAAATCTTTTGATGAAATTCCTTCAACCTGATTAAATGGCTTAAAATCAACTTTCAGATTATATTTCCTTGCCAGTTCGAAATATGGAGATTTCGGATTAAGAGGTTCTGGCTGCGATACTAAAATCTTCTTTATTTTCAACTCTTTACGGTTTAAGTTCAACTTTCAAAGTAACCCAAGCCAATCTAAGCAAGACCTGTAAAATATTTTACTATAATCAAAACAGGCAGAATTTCCAGCGCACAAAGGTATAAAATCAAATAGAATATTGAAATACTCCGGTTTAGAAAAATTATCACCAGTCTGATAACCCTGATAAGATACACCAGCCCGATAATGAATATTCCGGATACAATATAATCTTTGACCGGCAGGATTACGGTATATGACATCAGGATAATAAAGACAAAAAGAAAAATCGCGCCAAAGCGGTAAGACTGGTAAATTCCAAGGAGATACTCCCTGAATACCTCCTGCTGACCACTGGCAGAGCCGGTTATTACGCATACGAGGTGCCTGACAGTAACTGCCGAACTTATAATTCCAAAACCTATCAGCCAGGTAATTATTCCCTTAGAGCCGGGGGGCATGAAATTATAATAAGAAGCTACAGAATAACCAAACAGACCAATAATGAGAAATGAAAGAAGATTCAATATTGTTGATTGCCAATGGAATAGGCCACCACTGTCTAGTGAATTAGCATTATTTATTCCCCTGAACAAAAAAACCCGTTCAAAATAATGGAACATACTCTTTGACGTGCTTCTGACCAAAGAGAACAAAAAAGCTGAGACAAGGAGGATGATAATCATCCAGTCAGTATGAAGAGGATGTGACGGCAGTTCATTCCCGGACTTAAGATGTTTTACAAGCAAGACTCTTTCTTCCAACTTGCGTTGCATGGCTTTTTCAGTATACAGGAAAGGAAACTGCTTGTAAGTTCCGGATTTAATATTAAATATAATGTTATTGGAATCGTAAAACGTCACGTCCGCAATGCTGTTCCTTGAGCAAACAGAAGTAGTGTCGGCTAATGAGGGAATAGAAACTATTGTTGCGGGATGCTGAGAATGTCTTCCACTGTCTTTTGATGAAAATTGTCTGACAGCAGGCAGTGAATAAGTATTTGCCCTGATTGATTCCTTTATAGTAAACCTGCCTGCCCTGACAGTATCCTGCTGCGTTTCTGATATAGAAATGATCATCTCTTCTGTGAATTCAAAACACAAAAGTAATGATAATTACAAGAGATAAATCAAAAAAAAGCTTAAGACCGTTTTCAAAAATGGCTACTGGGGCAACCTGAAATTTCAGAAAGTATATTATTAGCTAACCTGCTGGCGCCGATTCTAAACAGCGTATTATTCAACCATTCTTCTCCCAGGCAATGTTTGACAATCTGATAATAAGTAATTGCATCAGCCGGAGTAACGATACCACCTGCAGCTTTAAATCCAACCCTGATGCCTGTTTCTGAATAAAAATCTGAAATCGCACGGCACATTACAAATGCAGCTTCAGGAGTAGCAGAAACAGTCGTTTTCCCGGTAGATGTCTTGATAAAGTCTGCGCCGGCATCCATCGCGATCATTGATGCTCTGAAGATATGTTCAAAATCACCTAAAAGTCCGGATTCAACAATAACCTTAAGCTGTTTATTTCCAATTGCGCCTTTAATTTCCCTGATTTCATCTGCAACTGCTACAAAATCATTTCCGAGAAACGCACCAACCGGGATAACTATATCTATCTCGTCGGCTCCGGCCTCAACTGCCATTTTACATTCGGTGACCTTAATACTTCTGAAAGTCTGCGAGGCAGGAAAGCCACCTGCAACAGATGCGATTTTAATATTTTTTGCTTTAAGCTTTTCTTTTACCACAGCAACAAAATTTGGAAATACACAGATAGCGGCAACATTCGGGATATTTGAAAAACGGCCCGAAAAGCTGTTGACTTTCCCTGTTAAATGTATTATTTGGCTCTTATTATCGGTCGTATTTAAGCTGGTAAGATCTATCAGATTCAAAATACTCATCAGGAGATGCTTGTCAGGAACCACCGAAACAGTTGAGGCGACTTTTTTAAGTCCCTTTTTTATTTCGGTTTCCGAGGGACATAATTTGATCAGTTTTTGATAAAGTTTTGTCATGTAATTAGGTATTAAGTTAAATTACATTATTCTGAAATAAAGTACGGGGTTAATATAATACTTTTTGATTTCATAATTATTTTTATTGGAATATTTTACGATGAAGCAAGAATGCTGGCAGCTAAGAACCTCCCGGCCTGGCTACCCCCGTATACCTTCTATATATTACTGTATGTTAGATAGTTATAAACGACATCAATTCCCTGAGAGAATTTCTGTCCGGGAAAAGCTCAAAATGTCGATAAAATTCATAGATAATTTCAATTTATTGTTTAACTTTCATATTGTATGTGATCGTTAGAGTCAGATA
>JANYIW010000395.1 GCA_025358645.1 Bacteroidales bacterium | reverse complement strand
GGGGGGGGGGGGGTGTTGGGATAATAAAAGGTTCAGTTATAACACATGTAGCTCCTCCCGGTAACATAGTTCGTTCATTATTGAAAAACTTATTTGATTATCTCAAAAAAGACCAGGACTTACTTCTTATTAAAAGTTGTGTCTTTCATTATGAGGTAGAATTTATCCATCCATTTATTGATGGAAATGGAAGAATGGGCAGACTTTGGCAAACAGTACTTCTGAAACATTATTCCCCGGTATTTGAATTTCTCCCAATTGAGTCTATGATAAAGACAAAACAAGACGATTATTACAAAATTCTTGGAGAATCTGATAATCACGGAGATTCAACCGGGTTTGTGGAGTTTATGCTTAATATTATTAATGATTCACTTGAGGATTTATTAATTAACCATAATGTCAACCTCACCAGTGATGACCGGATAAATATCTTTAAAGAAAAGGCAGGATCTGATATATTCACAAGACAAGACTACCTGAGACAATTTAAGGAGATTTCATCAGCAACCGCCAGCAGAGATTTAAAAGAAGCAGTTGACAGGGGGACCCTGGAAAAAACCGGTGACAAGAGGACTACTCAGTACAGATTTAAAAATAAGAACTAAAGTGTTTTGGTGATCGATCCTCGGTTGTCTTTTGCAACCCGGACTATTTCTCAGTCAGCTTAGATTATTCCCAGGCTTATTAACTGTTCTTCCAGACTTTGGGTTCCATTTATATGAATTGTGCTGAACCCAAGCTCATTTGCTGTTTCAATATTTTTCAAACTATCGTCAATAAACAACGACTCGTTTGCAAGAAGACCGTACCTGTTCATCAGTAATTGATAAATTTCCTTCCCTGGCTTTACTACTTTTTCCACACCTGATACAACGATACCTTCGAAAACTTTAAAAAACTCATATTTGTGATAAACAACAGGAAATGCCTCAGCCGACCAGTTTGTTAATCCAAACAATCTGTACTTTGATTTCAGGGGATTCAGCAATTTTGTATTTTCAGATATTTCACCTTTTATCATTACCTCCCAGTTATGCTGATACAATTCAATCTCATTTCTATACTCAGGATAAAGCTCCCGAAGTTCATGAGTAATCTCAGAAAATGAAAATCCGGCATCGTGCTTCCTATTCCATTGGGGACCCCATACTTCACTGAGAAAATACTCCATCTCTTTCGTGTCACTGAAGACATCTTTATAAAAGTACCTGGGATTCCAGTCAATCAAAACCCCGCCAAAGTCAAAAATTATATTTTTTATAGGCATTTAATTATTATTTTTCCCCTCCAGTTTTCACTTCATCCTAAAATTGAAATGAATGCAAAAGTGGAAAAAATATCTGAAATTTAAATGTCAGTCAGGAAGTAATGATATTCCGTCTCTATAGAAACTCATAATCGAGAATAAATAGAAAAATACTTGTGCTTACAAAGAGGATTTTATCTATTGCTCCCATATCTTAACCAGGAAAATCCTGTCCACCTATATTGAACTAATTATCTATATTTTATACCTTTGCGTAACGAAACGATTAATCCTGTGAAAAGAGAGATTTTTTCAATAGGAATAATATTGTTAAACCTTGTTTTAACTGCCAGCTGCAATAAAAATTATCCATTGCCTGGCATTGATTTTACCGGGGAGGTTGATACCCTCATCGATATTGAAGGCAACAGTTATAAAACAATTGGTATTGGATCACAAATATGGATGGCTGAGAATCTCAGAACAACCAAATTAAATGACGGAACAATCATTCCCAATTTATCTGATGATTCAATATGGGTCAAGCTTCAAACCGTTGGATTGTGCTGGTATAATAACGATTCAGTAAAGTTTCAGAAATTCTATGGTCCATTATACAACTTTTATGCAGTAAATACCAGTCAGCTTTGCCCAATTGGGTGGCATGTACCAGATAAATCAGAATGGGAAAAATTAGCATTGTTTGTTGGCGGTGAAAATGTTGCAGGTGGAAAATTGAAAGAATCTGATGGATCTCATTGGAATGACCCCAATAAATGTATTCTAAGTAATTATAATTTCATGGCTCTTCCGGGTGGTAACAGAGAGCATTTTAAAGGAAAATTTATTGATAGTGGAAGTTTAGGATACTGGTGGTCAAGTTTCTCAGAAAGTTTTTTCATTTCCGACTGCTTTTCTATGTCATGTTATGACACACATTTGAATAGATTTGAAATCAATAAAAGGGAGGGATTAAACGTTCGTTGTATTAAGGATAATCAGTAAGAAATCTACTTTTCCAGTCATATGTAAAAGCGGTACTTCCAATACCTCATGGCCGTTAGTGGAAGTTCTACTCTCCCTTTCCTTGCCAAACACCTCGTGTTCTAAATAATATTTAAGTAGTTCAATCAGCCCGGTCACATTATCCTTGACTTTGCCTTACTCTTAATGTAACTTTGAATGAGGTTAACTTTGATAGTGCTTTATATAAAAAGAAACGCTCCTTTCAGAGCGTCATGTTAAAGATGCTATCTTTAACGATGTTTATGTGATACAAAGATAGACAATTGAATATGAATTCTGCAAATAGTAAAAAATGAATAATACGTTTAGAGACTCCAGGTATTTGTTTTTCATGTCGTTTATAATCTTGAGTTCATGTAAATCTCATAATCTGGTTGAGAAATCCGGTCAATGGGATCAGATTAAACATGGAGAATACCTGGTAGAGAATAATACATGGAATGTTCAGGCAACAAAAAGAAAATGGACAGAAACCATTTTCTACGATACTATAAATAGTAGTATGGGATGGAAATGGGATTTCTCAAATGAAAAGACTGATTCTTTATTAGTTAAAAGCTTTCCCGAGATCATTTTTGGCAAAAAACCTTATATTAATTACCAATCTACTACTTCACGGTTACCGATTGAATTGACTTCAAGCCAATTTCACCTAGAATATGAATATTTTGTGAATGCAAACTGAACTTATAACACAACTACTGATATTTCATTAACAGACAACAAGAATCCTAACAGCAATAATATACGGGCAAAGATGATGATCAGGTTCGATCATCAAAACTTTCCATTCTTTGAATCAGAAAAACTGAAACAAGCTATGATTGGAGGAATTAAATATGAAGTATTTGTTGATACTGCGCATATAGGTCCGGAAGGCAAATGGGTTTTTATTGCATTATTACCTGATAATTTTCCTTCAAAGGGAAAATTGAACCTTAAAGAATATTTCGATTATTTCCTTTCAGATGGCGTACTTAAGTCTGAATGGTATTTATCAAGTATCGAAATAGGCAGCGAGATATCATCCGGAAAAGGAGAAATTACTTTTAAAAAGTTTATAGTTCATTGAAGATATATTAAAAAAATAGCTGCAACTCTCAGGTACGATGGTTTTTGCAAACGCATCTTGGCAGCTTCATTATGACCCGAAACTTCACTTCCATCTATCGGGATTTGGTTCAAGCCGAAGCACTTGTTGTCCTACCCGCTATTAGAAAGCTCCATGGAATCAACAAAATCACAGCACCATTGTTATAAAAAAAGCTATGGAACATAAGTCTATATCAATCAAGCCCTTCATTGGTGCTAAGAACTTTGAACTTTCCCGTAATTTTTATCGCGACCTGGGTTTTAAAGAAAGTATTCTGTTTCCTAATATGTCCTATTTTAAAACAGATGGCTTAGGGTTTTATTTACAGGATACCTATCAGGAATGGGTAGATAATTCAATGATCTTTCTAGAAGTTGAAGATGTTGGTTACTATTGGAAGGAACTTCTGGCACTGGACCTGACTTCCAGGTATATGGGAGTAAAACTGACTCCGATTCGCGAATTTGACTGGGGTAAAGAATGTTATTTGCACGATCCGTCCGGAATTCTCTGGCATATCGGCGAGTTTTTAAAATAAATTAATATTTTAATGATCGAATTAAAGGGAGAACAAATTTATCAATAGATGTTTCATCATCAGGCTGTAATTGGTCTTTCAGCCCAGCAATAAACCAATGTTCAGTATGTTCAGCTGAACTTCCGGGAGCAAGCCTGGTAACAGGTCCCAAAGTTTCAATCTCAAGCAAATCTCCATTTACATATACTTCATTATTGCAGCCAAAATCCTCATACCTGGTAGAGGAGTCAAATTCAAAGAATTTGATCATCAGAGTGTTGTTAAGATAGTATGCAGCCCATCTCTGCTTGTTAAGTATGCCGATTTTTTGTTCAGAAATAAGGACTTTGTCATGTTTTAGAAGAATATATTTATTTCCCCAAACCCAACGAGGATCACTCATTTGAGTATAATTCCAGAGAACAACGGGACGTGCCGGTAAAAGATTTTTTTCCGGATCTACATATGGCTCCTGTGGTAAAATTGCAGTACCTCCTGAGGCATGAGCTGTTATGGCCCACGCGGAAGTTTCAATAGTCCAGAAGTTATTATTTATAAGACGATGCAGAACTTTAACATGATCAGATTCGGAGTCCAGAGTTATTTCCAACTCTTTAATAATTCCGGTAGTGCTTTCCACGTCCTGACTAAGTTTCAATGTTCTCCCATCCCAGGAATACTCAACACTATTATTATCAGGAAAATAAGTCCTGGGCATTACTTCGGGTGCATGCCAGAGACGATGACCACCATATATATGCCAGTTGCTTCCTCCTGATTTACCTTTTTCCTGATTGGAAACATAAAGAAGATTCGGTTTATCAATGAAACCACATCGTAGAATACGGGGTCCGACATCAGTAGTTACAATTAATTCAATATTCTTGTTAAACAACCGGATACAGTTTGGCCATCCTTCGAAGTTAACTTTTTCCATTTCAGATATTTACAGTAATAAAGTAACCGTGATTATATGAGTTCAAATTGATGGCTAAACCTTGTAAGAATTCTACAACCCGCTTGAGTTACAACAACAAGATGTTCAAGGCGAATACCGTATCCGTCATTATAGACGCCTGGTTCAAGGGCAATAACCATACCCGGAAGCAACTCAGTTTCACAATAAGGAACAATACGAGGATCTTCATGATAAATTGTTCCTACTCCATGTCCACCATGATGAGGAAAGTTACCAATGTGTCCGCGCATCTGTCGGTCTATTTCCAGAGCTTTAACACCAGGATGTATTGAGTTTACAGCTATTTCAAGCGCTTCTTTTACTAAATTAAAAGTATCTTTTTGTGATTTAGTTGGTTCACCTGCAACGATGGTATTGCATGAGTCACCCCAGTAGCCATTTAAACATGGAGTAAGATCGGATAGAATAAGTTCTCCATGCTTAATCTTTTTTTCTGAGGGATTTCCTCCCCCTTCTGCTGTTCTAGAACCACACACCATATCTGCCATCATAGGAATACGTTTGCCTGCAGCTGTCTCAATAGAACCTCTGACTAACGTAAATAGCTCGAGTTCAGTCATCCCTGCCACTGCATATTTCAGAACAGCTTCCTGGCCAATATCACATAAGCCTGCTGCCTTAGAAATTAAATCAATTTCGTCAGGATCTTTGACCATCCTCAGGCTGGATAGTTCCAGGGTAACATCTACAAATTCCAATTCAGGATACCTTAAGATTATTGATTGTGCAACGACAAATGGCAAAGAAACTTTCTCAATGCCAATACGGGCACGTGTAAGCTTTTTTTGCGTAATAGCCTCATGCAGCTGGATGAGAAATTGACTTGTAAAATCCAATGGCTTTTCATGAACATAACTGACATAAGGTTTTACAGAAATCTCCAAACCATTCGTCGGGGCAGTAAATGATTCATTATCAGCGATTATCAGACACATAGGATCCCCCGGAACAACCAAAAGAACTGCCGGTAACAATTGAAATGGAGACGGACCTGTTTCAAAATTATAAAAGAATCCGCTAAGCCATTTTATTGCATGCGCAGAGGTAAGAAGAAATGCATCAATCCCGTTTGATTCCTGCAGTGACTGAAGCCTTTTAAATCTGGAAGCATGATCTGTGAAACTCAATTTCTTAAATTTAAACTGTTACACCATATTTCTTAATTATATCCGGATTCAGCTCGATACCTAATCCCGGTGCTGTAGGAACAGCAACAAACCCATCTTTCTGTACAAATGGTTTAACAAGCAGTTCTTTTCTTATCGCGGATTCTGTTACTGAGAATTCAAGAAAAGGGACATCAGGCAGGGCAGCAATGAGTTGTATGCTTGCTGCTACCAGAATACCTGTTTTAAAGGCATGTGGTACCAAAGTAATATTGTTGTCAGCAGCCATAGTGGCTATTTTTTTTGCTTCAGTAAGGCCGCCACATCTGGAAATGTCAGGCTGTATTACATCAACGCGAGATTCATTAATCAATCGTGAAAAGGCAAGTCTGCCGCTTTCTTCTTCCCCTGTGGCAATTCTCATGGTGGTTGATTCAGTAAGCCGTCTGTATCCTTCATAATCTTCAGCCGGAAGAGGTTCCTCAAGCCAGTAAATATTCATTTGTTCAAGTGCTTTGGCTACGTACATTGCCTGCTTAAGTTTGTACCTTTTACCGATATCAATCATAATTTCCATCCCATCACCGGCGGTTTTCCTGGCCATTTCAATCAGTCGCAGATCGAGATTTACATCATATCCGAGCGGACCCCATCCATATTTAATTGCGGTATAGCCCATAGAGGAATATTTCTCCGTCATTCTTTTAACTTCATCCTTACTGTCAGGCATAAGTGCGCTGGCATAAGGACGAACTTTATCAACATAACTTCCTCCAAGTAATTTATGTACCGGTTTTCCTGTTGCTTTTCCCATGATATCCCAAATAGCCATATCAATACCACTCATAACATGAACTACCGGACCACTACGTCCATAGTAGTATGTTTTAGCCCACATGTTGTTCCATATCTGCTCATGATCAAAAGGATCACTTCCAACAACAACTTCTCTTAACCCATAACAAGTGCCATGCGACATGTATGCATCAACTATGGCTTTTCCAACGAAAGGAGCAGTATCTACCTCACCATATCCGGTAATCCCTTCATCGGTTTCCACTATTATTATTAAATCATCCTGGGTACCATCAGCAGCTGAAGAAATTTCAGGCAGCTTTAGTACAATGGCTTTAACATTAGTAATTTTCATTGATATTTATTTATGATATTAAGATCTGATTAGTTATTTCTTATCTTTTTAAACCTAATCTTCCTGGAAAATTCAACCAGTTTATTCTCGTAAATAGTTACCATCAGTGTGCTGATAAAGATAATGCTTCCTCCGACGATCATCAAAAAGGAAATCTTTTCATTCAACAGGACTATCCCCATTAATGAGATGAAGAATGGCAGTAAGTAGGTGCCCAGAATCGCCTGTGTCACATCCAGTCTTTGTAAAACATAAAAGAATAATAATGCAGGGATTCCATAAACAAAGAGACTTAGCTCAAATATTCCGAATACTGCAATTTTTCCTGAATGCATGAATTGGATAAAATGAAATGGTTCGGCCCATATAAGTAAAGGGATGCTGGCTATACTGCCAATTATGGAGCTGTACACCAGTATTTCCAATTCTGTAAACTTTTTATCCACCAGCATTTTGCAATAAGTGTTATAAAATGCACAACAAAAACAGGCAAACAGAAAGATCATGTTCCCGACGAAGTATTGTCCATGAAAAAACTTGGCGCCTGATATATCTGATATTGAAGTCATAAGTACTCCTGCTATCGCCAATACAAAACTGATTATGCGGATTATATTTAGTTTCTCTTTAAGCAGAAAAGAAGCTAAAATTGCAACAAATACCGGGATTGTTAAAGTTATTATTCCGGCATTGGCAGCAATAGTTAGCTTAGAACCAAGAGTATAGGCATATTGCATTATAAAAATACCGATCAACCCTGAAAGTACAAAGTATTTTATTTCATTCCATCTCCAACGAAATTTTACATTACGTCTTTTATTTTCAATCCATAGTACAGGAAGAAAGATTAAGGTACTGGCAACCATTGGAATAAATGCAACAGTAATCGGACCCAAACGATCACCAATAAACCTTATAACAGGTACCTGTGTCGCCCATAAAAAGTTGATAATTATAATTAGGCCCCAATCTATTGCTTTTTGCGATTTTAGTATGCTCATGTTTAATAAATAATATAATAATACTATTCAATATCAACTATTTAGGGGGCAATCCTGAACCAAACCCGCCATCGACCACTATTGATGCCCCTGTAATAAATGAAGCGTCATCACTGGCCAGAAAAACAGCTACTCGTGCAACTTCCTCAGGTTTGCCGATACGCCACAAGGCATGCAATTTACCGGCATCTATTCTTGCCTGCGCAGGATCAGGCTGTGCCTGAAAGTATCCTTCTGCAAGTCCGGCGTCAATGTACCCCGGACATATACAGTTTACCCTCACTCCTTCGTGTCCATGGTCAATTGCCATAGCCTTTGTCAATCCAATTATGGCGGCTTTGGTAGTGCAATAACCGGCGCACATGGGCTCAACAAAGTAGCCATTTACCGAGGACATACTTACAATATTACCTTTAGTCTGGCGCAGGTATGGGAGAAAGTATTTTGAACACAAAAAAATACCTCCGACATTAATGCCCATCTGGAGGTTCCATTCTTCAAATGTGATATCTTCAATTGTTTTATTAACCTGTATTGCAGCGTTATTTATCAATGCATCGATTTTTAAATAGGTTTTAATCGTATACGCTACCAGCTGTTTAACAGATTCCGGATCAGCAACGTCTGTTTTGAACACAGTTGCAATACCATTATTTGAATTTATCAGTTTTACCGTATCTTCAGCACCCTGAAGATTAATATCAGCAACAACAACCTTTGCACCTGCTGCGGCAGATTCAATTGCACAAGCCCTGCCAATTCCTGAACCAGCCCCTGTTACTACAACAATCCTATTTTTAAGTTTCATATGTAAATAATTTTTAAAGTGCGTGGTATTTATTATAAACTTCCTGTAATGATTTCCCGCTCAACAGCTCCTTACGTGACAAGTTTTCCTTATTAACTTTTTCATTTGCTTTTTGAAAGACATCCAGTTCCACTGATTTTGGGACAACCACAATTCCATCGAAGTCTGCATATACAATATCGCCTGGATTGACCAGAACCTCACCGCAGCGAATGGGAACATCATAAGCCTGAACGATAGCACGGCCTTTCGAATCTAATGGCCTTATCCCTGCATAATAAACCGGAAACCCCATCATCATGATTTTAACACAGTCACGTATCTGGCTGTCACAAACACAACCTGCAGCGCCATTCCTTTTTGCAATAGTGCTCATGAGTTCTCCCCATGGTGCGTTAGTACCGGCATAATCAGTAGAATGCACTGCTACATCATGATTCTTTAGAGAATCCATGGCCTCAATCTCCAATCCATAAGGATTATCTTCAGTGACGCTATCCGTATCCATCCAACGGAATGTACGGGCACGACCTATAAATCCGCAGTTTTCAGGATCGGCAAGAAGCGGACGCAACCGCTGATGCATAGCCTGATTACGGAAACCCAACTCATCGAGGATATCACAAACTGCGGCCACATAAAGATTTTGTTTAATGAATCCGAATAATTCGGTATCGTTTTGAAATTCTTTCTTTTTCATCGCTACTGGTATTTTACAGAAATATTATAATTGTTACCCGGAACTACAGTTACCAGGGCATAGTCAAATCCTTTTATTTTCTTTTGTTCAAATTTCCCTTCCTCTCCGTTAACGGCAATAAGAATGATTTTTTTATTATTATAAGTTAGAGGAAGTAAAAATGTGAGTCCGTTAGAATTCTTTAGACTGGATGAAAGTTTAAAAGTCAGTTGATTATCTGACCAATCGAAACCGGAAAAAGTAGCCTCATCTTTCATTTTAAGAAAATCAAGAAGCTTCAGTTCTGTCCAGACAGGTATTTTATTTTGTCGGGCATAGGTTAACATTTTCATTAAAGGTGATTTGGAAAAATAATATTCATCATTATGCGATTTAACGCTTATGAATGAATACACTTCATTGTTCAGACTCCTGTCCATCAAACCCTTAAAACAATTGAAAAAACCCTCAGTATCATGACTTTCATTATACTCCTGGTCATATACTGAGTTTAATTGTTGGTACACATTTATGATTTTACCGTTGACATTAGCGAATCTCATTACTAGCCCGCTTCCAGTAAAGTTTCCCTGGTTCGTTCCAAGCGGACCCAGAAAGTGTTCTCCCTGATTTGATTTTATATCGTAATGGGCATAATTAATGTCTAATTCAATGCCATTTTTTTCTTCTAACTTTGCTTCAGCCGCGAAATTCTGAGCCCCGTCAGCATCTTTG
>JANYIW010000362.1 GCA_025358645.1 Bacteroidales bacterium | reverse complement strand
GCAACATCACCAAAAAGCAATAAATGACGGTATGGATCTTGCCCTTATAGCTTTTAATAAAAAGAATTTCACACTCGAATTCGCGGGAGCATATAACCCGCTTTATGTTGTCAGAAAAGGGGAGGTAATAGTATATAAAGGTGACAGATTTCCAATAGGAATGACAACTATGGATGAGAAGAAGAACTTTACTAATCAACTTGTCGATATACAGCCGGGAGACATGGTATATATGTGCACTGACGGTTATGCTGATCAGTTTGGATCTGCTGCTGTCAAGAAATATAAATCCGGGAATGTTAAAAAACTTCTTTCGCACTTATGGCATCTTCCTGTGCCAGAGCAGAAAGAAAGACTTGAAAAAGAAATAATGGAATGGAAAGGCGATCTTGGACAGGTAGATGATATTCTGATTATTGGCACAAAAATTCCTGAAAATTAGATCCTTGCAATACTGCGGGGATCCTGGTGCCAAACCTCTTTCTTCCCCAGAAGAACCATTACCTCTTCGACTGAATCAGCGATTTCCCACAGTCCTTTATGTTCAAATCTGAGGAAATGGCCTGAAACCATCTGTTCAAGAAAATCAATTAATGATTTATAGAAGTTCAGTGTGTTAAGGATTATAATAGGGCCTTTATAAAGACCGAGCTGCTTCAGAGTCATGGCCTCTGTTAATTCTTCAAGCGTACCTACTCCTCCGGGTAATGCAACTATAGCATCTGCCATTGTGAACATGCGTTTTTTCCTTTCTCCCATATCGGAGGTAATTATCATTTCACTCACAGCATAGTGATCCCATCCTTCATCTTTCATAAAAGATGGAATAACACCGGTAATCCTGCCTCCGTTTTCCAGAATTGCATCCGCGAGCGTACCCATCAGGCCTATACCACCGCCTCCATAAACAACATCCATTTTAGCTTGTGCGAGCTGTTTCCCAAGACTTGAAGCTGCTGCTGCATACTGGTTATCAATACGGCTGCTTGATGAGGCAAATACACAAATTGTCATAAGAGATTATTAAAAAGGCCGTTACAGATTACCTGAACGGCCAGATTCAGTAACATTATTTTTTAGAGAAGAGCATTTAGTTTAACTACAAAGTTACTCTTTGGAACTGCTCCGACCTGTTTGTCAGCTATTTTCCCATCCTTGAAGAAAAGTATGGTAGGGATGTTTCTTATGTTATATTTTGCAGCAACTTCAGGGCTACTGTCCACATCGCATTTTACTACAAGTGCTTTTCCTTCAAATTCGTGTGAAATCTCTTCCATGATAGGAGCAACCATCCTGCATGGACCGCACCATTCAGCCCAGAAATCCACAACAACAGGTTTGTTTGATTTGACGACCAGTTCATCGAAATTTCCGTCATTTACCTCTATTGCCATAATATTTTATATTTTAAAATAATTGTAAATATCCTCCGCAAAGATAGCTAATTAACTTTAAATTCTATCCCCGGATGGTCTTCAAGATACGAGAGTAATTCATTGTTCAGCCTCACCCGGAAAGTCCTTGAAAACATAGGTAATGAAATTTTATCATCGGGATCAAGGAATAGAAATCTTAGTTCAGTTTCCCCTTTGTGTTCATTTATTAGTTTTTTAAGATTATTAATCATCTCGTTATCGATATTTTCAGGGTCGATTTTCAGCGTGACGGATTTTACTAATTCATCCTTTACACTTGATAACAGATTTATGGTTTTAATCCTGAATTCAATTTCTTCCTCTTTGTACCTTCTTTTCTGCACTCTTCCTTTAACCAGAAGATAATAACCAACTATAAAGAACTTACTATTTTCAATATAGTCTTTGTCAAATAGCATGAACCGGAAGGAATCAGAATAATCCTGTAAGGTAAAGGAACCATAAGGCTTGCCGTTTTTCGCAATACCTGTTTTTATATCTGTCACCATCCCTGCGACTGTAACATCCCGATCAAGGTATTCGCGAAGGGTCTGCAGATCTGCAAGTGTTGCTGTTGTAAAAGTATTTATCTCCAGCTTAAAATCATCGAGAGGATGAGATGACAGATAGATGCCAATTACCTCCTTTTCCCGGTTAAGTTTTTCCAGTTTGGGCCAATCAGGACAATGGGCTGCTTCTGGCGTTATCATGTCAAATCCGCCTGTTGCTCCGAAGAGGGACTGTTGATTTGAAGTCTTTACAGTCTTTGAGCTGTTTCCGTATCTGATAAGACTTTCGATAAAGCTTGATCCTTTTGTGTCGAGAGAAAAATACTGCGCCCTTGTAATTGTTAAGAAACAGTCAAATGCGCCTGCGACTGCCATAGCTTCAAGATTTTTCTTGTTAAGAGAGTTGAGATTTGCTCTTTCAACAAGATCATAGATATTTTTATAAAGGCCATTCTTCTCCCTCTCTTCAATAAGTTGTAATACAGCACTTTCCCCGACTCCTTTTATCGCCCCCAGTCCGAATCTTATGTTGCCGTCTTTGTTTACGGTGAATTTCAAATTGCTTTCATTCACATCGGGGCCGAGTACTTCCATACCCATCCTTCTGGTCTCATCCATAAAGGTTGTGATCTTTTTTATATCATTTATGTTCCTGCTGAGAACTGCGGCCATATATTCTGCAGGATGATTAGCTTTGAGATACCCTGTCTGGTAAGCTATTAGTGCATAACAGGTTGAGTGTGATTTATTAAAAGCATACTGAGCAAAGGCTTCCCAATCGGACCATATTTTATTTACAACATCGACATCATAACCCTTCTTTGAACATCCCTCCTGAAACTTCAACTTCATTTCGTCCATTATGGAACGTTTCTTTTTTCCCATGGCTTTTCGCAGGGAATCGGCTTCACCTTTTGTAAAACCTGCAAGCTCCTGCGATAGTAACATCACCTGTTCCTGATAAACTGTAATTCCATAAGTATCGTCAAGATATTTTTCCATTACAGGAATAGGGTAGTCAATTTTTTCTGTGCCATGCTTCCTGCGGATAAATTTTGGAATATATTCCATTGGTCCGGGACGGTAGAGAGCATTCATGGCAATTAAATCTTCAAGACGATTTGGTTCCAGGTCTCTCAGGTATCTTTTCATCCCGGTTGATTCAAACTGGAATATTCCGGTTGTCTCACCGTTACTGAAGAGCTCAAAAGTTTTTTTGTCATCAAGAGGTAAATCATCAATATTAATCTCTATACCTTTTGATTTTTTTATATTGTCTATAGCATCTTTAATAATTGAGAGTGTCTTTAAACCAAGAAAATCCATCTTAAGAAGACCTACAGATTCGACATGGCTTCCATCGTACTGTGTAGCGTATAGATCGGTATCTTTTGCTGTGCAGAGCGGAATATAATTATCAAGAGAGTCTTTTCCTATTATTATACCACAGGCATGAACCCCAGTTTGTCTGACTGAACCTTCAAGTACCTCTGCATATTTCAGTGTCAGCGCTATCAGTTTATTAGAAGATTCTTTTTCACGGGCAAGTTCGGGCACTTCCGCATAAGCTGCTTTAAGTGTTATTCCGGGTCTCTCCGGGATGAGCTTGGAAAGCCTGTCTGCATCCTGCAATGGTAACTTTTGTACGCGCGCAACGTCACGTATTGCCATCTTTGCGGCCATTGACCCGAATGTGATTATGTGTGCAACCTTATCATGCCCATATTTATTAACCACATATTTAAGTACTGACTCTCTTCCGTCTTCATCAAAATCAATATCAATATCAGGCATCGAAATACGGTCGAGATTCAGAAAACGTTCGAAAAGCAGTCCATATTTTATAGGATCAATATCTGTTATCCTTAGACAATATGCAACAGCCGATCCGGCAGCTGATCCTCTTCCCGGACCAACGGAAACCCCCATTTCACGAGCAGCACGCAGAAAGTCCTGTACAATAAGAAAGTACCCGGGGAATCCCATTTTAGCGACCATTTCCAATTCGAAATCAAGCCGGTCTGTTTGTTCTTTTGTTAATGTTCCCCATCTGTTATCAGCTCCTTTGTATGTAAGGAACTTCAGATACACGTCTTTATCGGTATAACCTTCAGGGAGGTCAAATTCCGGCATAATAGGATCGTGATCGAGTTTGTATTTTTCAATTTTAGAAACCAGTACGGCCACATTATCTATTGCTTCAGGAACATCGCTGAAGATGGCGCGCATTTCTTCTTCACTCTTGATATATTCCTGTTTTGAATATCTTAACCTGTTCGGGTCGTCAATATCTTTGGCAGTATTAATACATATCAGCCTGTCGTGGGCGTCAGCATCTTCAGCATTAATGAAGTGGGCATCATTTGTCGCAATCATGCGAACATTATATTTAACTGAAAGCTTTTTAAATGCTTCGATAACCTTTTGTTGAAGCGGGAAAGCTGATCCATCAGCGCTTGGGTCATAAGTCTCATGTCTCTGGATCTCAAGGTAAAAATCTTCACCAAAAATGTCAAGATAACTCTTGAGAGAGGCCTCAGCGCCTGACATTGTACCATTGAGTATTTCATCCTGAACCTCACCGGCCAGACAGGCAGAAGAGGCTATAAGTCCTTCCTTGTATTTAATTAATAGTTCTTTGTCGATCCTGGGTTTATAATAAAAACCTTTGATCCAGGCAATCGAAACAAGTTTGATAAGATTCTTATATCCAACCAGATTTTTAGCAAGGAGAATAAGATGATCGCCGGAACGGTCCTCTTTTCCACTTACATCTTTTATTGATCTTTTTGCAACATATATCTCGCATCCGATTATTGGTTTTATTCCCTTTTTGGTTGCATAATTGTGGAATTCTTTAACACCAAACATGTTTCCATGATCGGTGATGGCAATAGCATCCATTCCCAGAGATTTAACCTTGTCCATCAGCAATGGGATACTGGAAGCTCCATCGAGTATAGAGTATTGAGTATGAACGTGTAAATGTGCGAATCCTGCCATTGGTGGAACTTAAATATTTGATTTATTCTGTTCACAAAAATAGGCAAAATAGAATTAAGATCAGGAGGAGTTTGACAGACATTGGAAAAATTATTCAGATGATTCAGTTTTAAATTAAATGAAACTTTGCACCGGTGATAATTCAGAAATTCTGATGAGTACATTGAATACTTCAGAGATGAATCGGTAACTGAAACAATCAGCATTTGTGGTCAATTTATTCCAGTCATTTTTTTAGTCACAGATAATGACTTTAAAAATAAATATTATATCTTTGCAGCCTCAATTTTTAAAACAGGTTAAATAATAAAGCGTAAGAATTAATGGCAGTAAAAATCAGATTAGCTAGAAAAGGCCGCAAGAAGCTGGCCTTCTACCACGTTGTGGTTGCAGATAGCAGATCGCCACGTGATGGCAGATATATTGAAAAGATCGGATCGTATAATCCGCTCACTAACCCCGCTACAATCGAACTCGATTTCGATAAAGCATTAGGTTGGCTGCAAAATGGCGCATTACCTACAGATACATGTAGAGCTATCCTGTCTTATAAAGGCGTCCTGATTAAAAAGCATCTTCTTGAAGGTGTTAAAAAAGGCGCTTTTGATGAAGCTGAAGCAACAAAGAGATTCGAAGAGTGGATTAAGCAGAATGAAGCAAAAATCGAAGCTAAAAAATCGAATCTTGAAAAATCTCAGGATGAGGAATCAGGAAAAAGGTTATCGGGTGAAAAGCGCGTTAACGAAGCAAGAGTAGCAAAACTTGCTAAGAAGAATGCAGATCTTGCAGCAAAAGCAGCCGCAGGAGACAAAGCTTTAGTCGATGCCATTGCCAAAGAGGCAGCTCCTGAAGTATTACCTGAAGAAGAGGTGATCCAGGCACCTGCTCCGGAAGAGGCTTCATCAGAGCCGGTTCCGGATGATAAGCCTAAGGAGTAGTTGAATGGTCAGGAGGATCACCGATCCGATGGCTTACAAAAACAACATATTACTGGGACGAATCACAAAAGTCAGTGGCTATGAGGGAGCTGTTGCAGTTAGGTTAGAGAAAACCTTTGTAGAAAATATTCCCCAAATGGAATCGGTCTTCCTTGAAATTGAAGGAAGGCCTGTTCCATTTTTTATTTCAGGATTGGAATATTCCGGAGCCGATATTCTGAAGCTCTCGTTTGAAGGATACAATTCTGTAGAAAAAATAAGTGAATTCACAGGGTGCAGCATCTTCCTGACGAATGAAACCACTGTAGGAAAGAAAATAAAAACAGATAATCAGATTCTGATTGGTTATAAGGTATTTATTAAGGAAGACAGACTTCTTGGACCAATCTCCGACGTTATATCGAATAATGGACAATGGCTTCTTAATGTAATTTCATTAAATAAGAAAAATATACTGATACCTTTTCATGAAGATTTTATTATCAGTATCGACAAAAAGAAGAAGATTGTGGTAATGGATATTCCTGAAGGACTTCTGGAAATTAACTAAAAAAATAAATTCTGTAGATGCAGTTATTAGGGAAGTGGGAATGTGACATAGAGGGTAACCCGAGAGTTGACGCCCATGTTTCAGGATCAGGGAAGGTAAGATCGAAATAGTTTATTT
>JANYIW010000357.1 GCA_025358645.1 Bacteroidales bacterium | reverse complement strand
TTTGTCAGTAACTTGTTTGGCATATAGTATTTTACCTTTAGTTGTTAATTCTTCATAAAATTTATCTCCGATATTGATCCTGTATTTAATATGATCTTCATTATCAACAAGCAGGTCAATTTCAATTTTATTTTCCCATTTAATATTAAAGAGGCTTCTTCTAATCTCAATACGAGTTTGTCGAATATCTTGTAAGTCAATATTTTTTATTACAAACAAATCTACATCGCTACCATCATTTGGAGTTCCATAAGCGTAGCTTCCAAAGAGAATTATCTTCTCCGGATCAAATTGTTTAATCTGGTCAACTACCTGTTTTATAATCGATTCTGTTACCATCTTTTATCGCGTTTCGCGTTTTTCGTTCAAATCCGAACCTGATTACCTGCACTGTCATTGCGAGCGAAGCGAAGCAATCTTTTTATCCTTTAGCGTTTCGCGTTTTTCGTTTCGCGTTTCGTGTTTTTACATGCTTTTAATATATGCTTTACAATGTTTATCAATTTTTGTTTTTATATTATTCCAGGTCAGCTTCTTGTTTTTAATCAGCAGAGGCCAATCGGCAAGGTCAACTTCATCAAAATAGTTTAAACTTTTAAGGGCATGAAATGTATTTCTGTCATTATATTTTTCCTGATAAAATCCCAGCATTTGATCAATTGAGTATAGATTTAGTAAAAAATAGAGATCCACAAAATCTTTTGAACGGGTCCCATTTCCGGCAATAGCATTCACTTTCATTGCTGCAATGTCGGCTTCAGAGTAAATACGAATTTGTTCCACTTCAACAACAGGCATTATCAGGATATATGGGTGCGATATAAAGTCAACCTTAACATTCTTTATACTACCTTTTAGTGTACTTACGGCACTGTAATCCAAAATAAAATGATATCTTTTTTCTAAGTATTCAAGATAAAAATCACTATCAAAAGGGGCAAGTGAAAACAAATCCAAATCGACAGACAACCTGTGTCCTAAGTGCAATGCGAGACCGGTTCCCCCTGCCAGATGAAATTGGTCAAACATACTATCAGCCTGAAGGGCCTTTAGAAGTTGCAATGTACCGGGTTCGATAGCTTCTTTCTGAAACATAAAAAATCCTGTTTTGGTATATTCAAATATTCCGCGATAAAATTAAGTGAACGGCCGTCAATATATCCTATACTTACAACAATCTGTTTTAGCTCATCCAATGGGTAAAACCGTATAAGTTGTTTAAATTCTGTCATATTTCCACGAGTAAGAATACGCTCTACTATAAGAATTCTGGAGCTATTTGCATTGATTTTAGCCAGGTCTATGTCCCAGAATAATGTCTCACGTAAACTCATTTTCCCTCTATCGTTTTTAATTTCAATCATTTAATATTCCGTTTAACTGCTTGTTTCAAGACAAGTGTTTCAATACTATATAATTCCGCCAAATGAAAGTGGAGCATAACTTTTTCCTCTCACATGATTATTATACGACTAGCATGTGTCCTGTAGGAATCAGTATTTCGCTAACCATTTAATAATAAGCTAAAGATAGATATTAGTTCTAATTCCTGAGACATTCAAGGGAATAATCGTTTGGAGATATAGAAGTATAAATGTCTTTGAAGTCTTTAAAGTCTAGAGGTCTTTACGGCCTCCGGGCCTGTCTTGCTTCGCTTGTCTTAAAGTCTTAAAATGGAGATAGAGAGAGACAGCGAAGCGTAAAGCGTTTTTCGTTTCGCGTTTTTCGTTCAAATCAGAACTTGATCACCTGCACTGTCATTGCGAGCGAAGCGAAGCAATCTTTTTATCCTTTTATCTTTTGTCTTTCCTACTTACTTCTTGCATTTAACTTGTGACGTTCCTAAGTACTTATTTTTAATTACCCATTATTTCAGTCTTTTTTTTACTTTAGCCGGAGGTAAAAAGTTTTCACCTGTTACCACGCTTTTCCCGGTTTTCTTCTCCAGTGCCAACCTTGCATTTTTTGCTATACCACCGCCCTTTTTGCTTGCTTTTGCATTTTCTGCTAAGCCTTTTGCTTCATCTGTTTCTGCAATCTGCCTGGTAGAAAGTTCTGCTAATGCTGTAAAAATTAATTCTGCTTCCGACATGTGATCTCTCAGGTTATGTGTTTTTAAACCTTTTAAATCTTTATGCATCTTAACAGTCAGTCCTGTCCATTCCTGATGTATTATGTTTGTGAGCAAAGCAAACTCATCCTTTTCTTTTACACCTGCTTCTTTCCAGTAATCAGTAAGTTTGTTGCGGGTTTCCTGACCTGTCATACGCTGTTGTATCCACTTTTCGCTTCGCCCCAGCTTTTGCCAGTTCTCCCTTGCCCTTTCAATTCCCTTCCCCGGATCAGCCATTTCCTGAATCCGCTCATATCCGACTTTTGCCAACCACTGTTTAAAAGGTTCAGCTTTAGGTGAAGGAATTGATTGGATTATGCGAAGCAGATTCTGAACATTTGATACATCTGTTTGTCGCATTTTGCCATCTGTTGCCTTAAGTTTCAACTGTCGACAAATTGTCGACAGTTCGAGCCCATCATCGGTACTTATTCTGATTTTCATTTTAAACCAGTAGTCCCGGGGATTAGTACTATCAGTCAAAATTTCCACAACATCAACCACCGAAAAATACCATTGTTCCTCAGCTTCATCCCAATGACTGCGTATTCTTCTGTCTTCAAATAGTTTGATGCTACTCATACTTCGGTCATTTGATTATCATTTCGCGTTTCTCGTTTCGCGTTCAAATCCGAACCTGATTACCTGCATTGTCATTGCGAGCGAAGCGAAGCTAAAGATAGATATTAGTTCTAATTCCTGAGACATTCAAGGGAATAATCGTTTGGAGATATTGAAGTCTAAATGTCTTTTAAGTATTTAAAGTCTAAATGTCTTTTAAGTCTTGAGGTCTTTACGGCCTCCGGCATGTCTTGACTTTAAAGACAGCGAAGCTTGAAGACTAAAAGACAGCGAAGCGTATAGACTATTAATACACCTAATCGTAAAGACTTTTTTCTATATAATCAGCATCGCATCCCCATAGGTACCGAAGCGATACTTCTCCTTAACTGCTGTCTTATATGCATCAAAGAGCAGATCGTAGCCGGCAAACGCCGAGACCATCATCAAGAGTGTGGAATAGGGCAGATGAAAATTACTGATCATCATATCGGGTACTTTAAACTCATAGGGAGGGAAGATAAACTTATTTGTCCAGCCATCAAATGGTTTCAGATAGCCATCTGTGGAGACTGAACTCTCAAGCGTTCTTACAACTGTTGTACCCACAGCACATATCTTGAACTTATTATCTTTTGCTCTATTTACAATTTCAACAGCTTCATCCGTGATAACTATTCTCTCTGAATCAACCTTGTGTTTAGTCAGGTCTTCCACATCAACACTCCTGAAGTTGCCCAACCCGACATGAAGGGTTATTTCAGCAAAATCAACCCCGATTATTTCAAGTTTCTTCAGTAACTCCCGGCTGAAATGTAATCCTGCTGTCGGGGCAGCAACAGCGCCTTCATGCTTTGCAAAAATGGTCTGGTATCTCTCACTATCCGAGGGCTCTACCTTCCTGTTGATGAACTTTGGAAGCGGTGTTTCTCCAAGACTGAATAATGTTTTCTTAAACTCCTCATACGTCCCGTCAAACAGAAACCTTAGTGTCCTTCCCCTTGAAGTCGTATTATCAATAACCTCTGCAACTAAAAGGTCGTCTTCCCCAAAATATAATTTATTCCCTATTCTTATTTTTCTTGCAGGATCGACCAGAACATCCCATAAACGTTGTTCCTTGTTTAATTCTCTTAATAAGAAGACTTCAATTTCAGCGCCTGTCTTTTCCTTATTACCATATAATCTTGCCGGGAAAACCTTTGTATTATTGAACACAAGTACATCATTCTCACTAAAATAATCTGTGATATCCTTAAATATCTTGTGTTGAAGCTCACCACTTTTTCTGTTAACAACCAATAATCTTGATTCGTCCCTGATCTCAGAAGGATAGAGCGCAATAAGCTCTTGTGGTAAATTATACCTGAATTGCGATAGTTTCATAATAAATATATAATCATTGTGAATTAAAGAAGTCCTTTTACGTATAAATATCAATTTTGTTTCATCAGAATGGAAAAATATTTCAAAAATTTAAAGCGCTCAGCATATCTGAGAATTTCATACACTCAGGATTGTCTCAGAACAGCATGTAGCATTCATTTGTTCAATATATTCTTTAAATTTCTCTATACTATAAGCATTTTTAACATTATGAGGTCCAATAGCGGTTCTCTCAAGCAGAGATAAATAACTTCCGCTCTTTAATGCATCACCAAAATCCCTGGCAAAAGACCTGATATAGGTGCCTTTACTGCATAACAGTCTGATTTTTATATCAGGAAGATTAAATGAGATCAATTCAATTTCTCTGAAAAAAACAGTAACGGGTTCAAGTTTTATTTCTATCCCTTTCCTGGCAAATTCATAGGCTCTCTTTCCATCAACAAGCTTAGCCGAGTACATAGGTGGAAGCTGTTTCTGCTCACCTGAAAAACTTACCAGCACATCTTTCACCATCTCTTCCGTAATATGATCTGTAGGATAATGATTATCAGTCTCTGTTTCAAGATCGAATGAGGGCGTTGTTGCTCCAAGGTGAAGTGTAGCGATGTATTCTTTATCAAGATCGCGGAACTCATCTATCTTTTTTGTTGCTTTACCTGTACAGACTATCAATAAACCTGTTGCCAGCGGATCGAGTGTGCCGGCATGACCTACCTTTAATTTTTTTATCGCAAACGTACTCCGGATCATTATCCTTACTTTGTTCACCAGATCGAATGATGTCCAATATGCAGGTTTATCAAACAATAAAACCTGCCCCTCCTCAAAAATGCATCTCCCCTTTTCATTCATATTTATTCACAGAATTGACGAAATTGGCGCTCAGTACTGATGCTTATACGTCCCCGGATCAGTCCGGGAATCAGCGCTTCAAACCAATTCATTTTGATATAATTTTGATTTATTCTTGTTCTGAGTCTTTAGGCTTTTTCATTATAGCCCATATTTCGAATATAAATCCTGCCAGCACAACAATAGGCGCAAGAGTAATTCTCCTGAAACTGAAAATGTTGTCAGAGAATTTATTGGGATCGGGAGATTTGCCGCCAAGCATCAGCAGAAAGCCAATTACTATTATAGCGAATCCAATAGCCAGCAATTTGTAGTTTTCGCGGCCAAGAGCAAAATTTAATTTTTCTTTATTCTCGTTTTTTGTGCTCATGATAAGTCAATAATAAAGTTTATCTTCAGAAATACTAAGATACCTGTTAACGGAGAAAAATGTTGAAATGATATTAATTAAAACACCGGTTATAATGATTGAAGCTCCAAGAAGGAGTAAAAGATAAGTGCTCTCGAAGCTAAACATCAATAAGAATTCCTTTTCAATCAGGTATAGCATACCCATTAATAAGCTCAATGCAACAAGAGCAGCCAGTAATCCGTGAATAGCGCTCTGAATAAGAAATGGTCTTATTATGAATGAGCGGGTTGCTCCCACCAGCTGCATTGTCCGGATCAGGAACCTTTTAGAATAGACTGATAATCTGATAGTATTGTTAATGATTGTAAGCGCTATTAGAAAGAGGAATGTACTTATCACCAGAAGAAATATACTAATCTTTTTAACATTTTCATTTATCAGAAAGAGCAATGATTCCTGATAGGAAACCTCTTTTACAAAAGGATATTCCCGAACATATTTTTCGATTTTTGCCACACTGTCAGGACTTGTAAATCCTGCATAAAGATAGACATCTATAGATGGTGGAAGGGGATTATCCCCAAGGAAATTAATAAAATCTTCCCCAAGGTCTTTTTTCATTTTCACAGCTGCAGCATCCTTTGAAACATATTCTGTTGATTTCACATAAGGCTTGGCATCAAGATCCTTCTGCAACATCCTGATATCGGGTTCTTTTGCCTCATCGTCAAGGATTATGTAGAACGAAAGGCTTTCCCTCAGATAAACCGATAATTCCCTGGCATTAATAATAACAAGTCCGAGAACTCCCAGAAGAAAAAGAACTAATGAAACACTTATAACAAGCGTCAGATAAGAGCTTCTCAGCCGTGTTTTGGAGTACCCAGTCTCTTTATTCTTCAAATTTTTTCCTTTTTACTTTCTTTGACCACCATAGCTTTAGCGAAGGTGGTTATCTTTTGTCTTATTCCACTATTGTGATCCACCCAAACGGATCCGGTTCATCCCCGGTTTGAATGGAGGTAAGTTTTTTGTAAAGTTTTAAACTTTCAGAACCAGGCTTTCCATCTTTACAGTATTCATAAATCTTATTTTTCTCCGGATCAAATATCTTGGCAATGGGGCTGATTACTGCAGCTGTGCCACAGGCGCCGGTTTCAACAAAGTCAGAAAGTTCTTCAACCGGTACCACGCGCCGTTCGGTCTTCATTCCCAAACCTTTAGCTATCTTAATCAGACTCATGTTGGTAATTGAATTTAATATTGATTCTGATTTTGGGGTTATGTAGGTATTATCTTTAATCCCAAAGAAATTTGCCGGTCCGCATTCATCAATATATTTTTTTTCTTTTGCATCCAGGAAAATGGTATTGGAATATCCTCCATCGCGCGCGGCAATTATTGCCCTCATGCTGGCAGCGTAGTTACCACCCACTTTATAAATACCCGTCCCCAATGGAGCAGCCCTATCTACATCTCTGCATATCAACATGTTAACAGGCTTTATTCCGTCCTTAAAATAGGGACCTACGGGTGTGACAAACACAATAAAAGTATACTCTGATGCCGGTTTAACGCCTACTTCAGCGCCACTTCCGAATAACAAGGGTCTAATATATAAAGTTGCGCCCGATCCGTAAGGGGGAACAAATTTCTTGTTTAATTGAATTACTTTAAACACAGCTTCACGGAACATATCAACAGGAAAAGCTGCCATTTTTATGCCGTCCGCTGAAGCCATCATTCTTTTTGCATTCTCCTCCCAGCGGAACAATCTGATCTTTCCATCTTTCCCCATGTATGCTTTAAGTCCTTCAAATGCTTCCTGTCCATAATGCAATCCCGTTGCAGCTATGTGAACATTAATATATTCTGAAGAAGAAACTTCAAGTTTTCCCCATTTTCCATCTTTATAAATACAACGAATATTACTATCTGTCTTTGTATAACCGAATGGCAGAGATCCCCAATCAAACTTTTCCATAAATGCTTTCAATTAAAATATGGCAGTAAAAGTACATTTTTAAAAGATATTTTAAATGCTTTTTTCGAGGAATATGGATTAATCACCCTTCACCTGAAGTCCTGCAATCTGATCCTCTACGGGAACATTCCTGAGAAGTTTTGCCGTATTTGTAATAAATTCATGAGCTGATAGCTGCTTCAAGCGGGAATCAATCCATGCTTTATTGTCAGAATGTTTCCCATACTCGGTCCGCTCCCTTAATAATTTATCAGTAAGTTTTATGTAATCTACCCTACCGAGATAGTCATATATGGCGTCATGAAGAATATTATCAGTTAACGATTCCCGGGAATCACAAAAACTGTTTTTAATAATCTTTATGGCTGAATCGACATTTCCCTGGTTAAAACCATATCTTGGAAGGATCTCCTCAACAAGGCGCAATGACGCTTCCATGGGTTTTTCGTAGTCTGAGATGTAACCTGAAAGAAGAAAGACTGATGCCATTTTAAGATTAATAAACTCCTCGTCAGGAAGATTCTCTGCTCTGGAAAGTAATTCCACCTGATTACTGATGTTTTTTACCATGGATGAATTGTGAAAATAAAGGTTTGGCGGAGCTTCATCATCAAACATTTTAATTATCATCTCCTCAAGATCCTGAAGTTTGATCATCTGCATCTTGACAACAAACTTTCTGTTTGGAGAACCGTTCTCATCACTTAATTCAGGTGCAATACCTTTAACAAAATACATTTCCAGTTCCCCTTTATACTTGACAGGCATTTTTCCGCGATATTCACAGGTGAAAAACTCTTTCACAAATTCATAAGTTGTTCCTGAGATATTTATTTTACCGGCCTCACCTGAAGATTCCATCCTGCTTGCAGTATTGACAGTATCACCCCAGATATCATACGAAAGTTTCTTTTGTCCTACAACACCCGCAACCACTGTTCCTGTATGAATCCCGATTCTTATATCCCAGTTCTTCATCCTTTCAGGTTCGGAGGTTTCCTTCAGGTTATTCATATATCCTATCATCTCGAGTGCAGCAAGAATGACCTCAACAGGATTAGTTCTGTTCTTCTCCGGAATTCCTCCTGCACACATATATGCATCACCGATGGTTTTAATCTTTTCAATACCAAACTTCTCAACGACTGAATCGAAATAAAAAAAGAATTTATCAAGCTCATCTATTAAAGTTTCAGGATTCATCTCTTCTGCAATTTTGGTGAAACCCTGAATATCTGAGAATAAAACCGTTACAAAATTATATTTGATCTTGGTCGCCTTTCCTTTCTGCATTATCTCGTTCGCTGTATTTTTAGGAAGAACATTCGCGAGTAAGTCTTCTGTTTTTTCTTTCTCTATTATCAGATCCTCGGTTCTCTTATTAATAATCAGTTCGAGCATATATAACTTACGGGCGAACCGCAAATTAAGAAGATCGTATAAAATCCATATTATCAGTAAGAAAAACACCAGATATCCAATAATGGCTAAATGTGAAAAATACCACAATGGCAATACTCGCAGGGAGAGCAAAGAAATTTCCCCTCCGCTATTGCCCGAACTAAGATACCTTACTCTGAACAGATATCTCCCGGCATGAAGGTTGGTATATTCTTTAAAGCTGATACGTTTCCAACTGCTCCATTCCTTATCAAAACCTTCAAGAAAAAACTGATAATAGATACTATCTGCAGGTTGTAATTCAAAGGTGATATTATTATTACGGTAGTTTAAAACAATGTTTTTCATAATTTCCGGAGTCTGAATCCGGAAACTGTCGATGGTAAAAATAACAGAATCACCATTGATTAAAACACGCTTTAAAGATGGGGTTACCTCTGAATCATAAGATGTTTGAGCTACAGACGCTTTTGAAAGGACCAATAACAAGATAATCCCGAAAAGTAAATTCAACCTTATGAAATAAGACATAAATAAGTATCTTGCTTTTTATTATTCCAAATGTAGTACTTTAAAAAATCAGGTCAAAAGGAAAGCTCAATTTTGCGTACTTTTGCCTCTGATTAGAATGATCCTATGACCCTGGTTTTCGCTTCAAATAACGAACATAAAATTAAAGAGATAAACAGTCTGTTGGGAGATAGCTTTAAGCTTTTAAGTCTTCATGATATCAATCTAAGTGAAGATATTCCTGAAGAAGAGCCTCAACTTGAAGGCAACGCGCTCTCTAAAGCCAGGTTTGTCTATAATGCTTCCCGCAGGGACGTTTTTGCCGATGATACCGGTCTGGAGATCGCTGCATTGAATGGAATGCCGGGAGTCCATTCAGCGAGGTTTGCCGGGGAGAATAAAGATTCTTCGGCGAATATTGATAAAGTGTTTTCTATGCTTGGCGACACAATGAAGAGGGAAGCCAGATTCAGAACGGTTATTGCGCTTATCCTTGATAAAAAAGAGTATCTCTTTGAAGGAATCGTAACCGGTACTATTACCCGTACGAAAAAAGGAACCAAAGGATTCGGATATGATCCCATATTTGTCCCTGATGGGAAAATCCGCACATTTGCTGAAATGGATCTGGCTGAAAAAAATACCGTTTCGCACAGGGCAAGAGCATTTGAAAAATTAAGAGAGTTTTTACTTAAGTACTGATGAGAAAGATTCTTACCATACCGCTATTAATATTGATTTCATTGATGGCAGAGGGGCAAACTCCTGTTGGCTCATGGTCGGATCACCTTATTTATAACACTGCTGAGTGTGTTGCAGTTGGTACTGATGAAGTTTATGCATCAACAGGCTCATCAATAATTATTTACAACAAAGCGTTTGCCGAGCTTAAGAAAATGTCGCGTATTAACGGACTTACTGAAACCGGTATCAGCACAATTACATGGTCAGAGGAGACCAAAACACTTATAATTGCCTACAAGAGCACAAATGTTGATCTTTTAAAAAACAATATAATATATAATATTCCCGACATCAACCGAAAGTATATTCCGGGGAAAAAAGAGATAAACCGGATTCGAACAAGTGGTAAATATGCTTATATGGCTTGCAGCTTTGGAATTGTTGTTGCAGATCTTAACAAGAAGGAGATTTATGACACCTGGAAACCAGGAACCGGCTCTGAAACTAACGAGGTATGGGATATTGCTTTCGGAAATGATAAAGTTTATGCAGCTACAGATATGGGAGTGTACTCAGCCGATCTTTCAAATCCCGGATTATCTTACTTTGGAAACTGGCGCCTTGTCAACCTTCTTCCAGCTCCGGCAGGGAAATACACATCATTGATTTTTTCAGGGAATAAGCTTTATGCAAACTTGTCTGATCCCATTTCCGGGGGTGATAAAGTTTATGTTGTTGATAATGCAAGTTCATTGTTTTCATTTACACCTGGCGTATATAACAAATCATTTGATAGCACAATATCCGGATTTACAATCTCTTCAAGTGGATTAATAAGGTATTATGATATCAATGGGGCTCTTACAAAAACCATTTCATCTTATGGATGGGCTATACCAAATATTTCTCAGGCTATCGTGGACAATGGAGATATCTGGATTGCAGATATTACCTCCGGGCTGATCAGAGGTAAAAATATAAACGGAAATATATCAGAGTTTTTGGCATTGACTCTGCCCGGACCAGTCTCCAACAATGCATTTTATATAACCTCATCTAATGGTAAAACAATAATTTGCGGAGGGGCCACCGATGCTTCATGGAATAACCAGGGAAGGCCTTTGCAGATTTCCATTTATGAAAATAGTAACTGGACTTCCATCCAATCCGGCACAATTATTGATCCACTGAGGGCCCTGACCGATACGGATAACAATAATCATATTTTCGTGTCAACCTGGGGGGGCGGATTACTTGAATATGAAAATAACAATCTTATAAAACAATATACTGAGTCAAATTCACCATTACAGACTACTATCCCCGGACGTGCAAACATAAGAATATGTGGCATGGCGATGGATAAATCAAAAAATCTCTGGATAACTCAGTCAGAGGTCCCGGGAAGTATAAAGGTTCTTAAGGCAGATGGAACCTGGATAATAAATCCTTTAACCATTGATGCTCCGACGATTGGTGATATTATTATTACCGGGAAAGGGCAGAAATGGATTGTGTTACCCCGTGGTTATGGGCTATTTATTTTTGATGACAACAAAACTCCCGAGGTATTCAATGATGACAGATATAAGAAACTGCTGATACAAGACACGGAAAATCAGCCAATCAAGTCTGTCTATTCAATTGCTGAAGATATGGATGGTAACGTATGGGTTGGAACGGATCAGGGACCGGTTATCTATTACAACCCTGAAAACGTCTTCGACAAGGATCTGAAAGCCAGCAGGATAAAAATTCCCAGGAACGATGGAACAAACCTTGCCGACTACATGCTGAAAACTGAAACAATTACATCAATCGCGATCGACGGGGCAAATAGGAAATGGCTTGGAACAGCAGGTTCAGGAGCTTACCTGCTTTCTCCCGACGGTACAACTCAGATAAAAAACTTTAATGAACAAAACAGCCCTCTGCTTTCTAATTCCATTGCAAGCCTGGCTGTTGATAATAAAACAGGAGAAGTCTGGTTTGGAACTTCAAAAGGAGTCCAGTCTGTCAGAGGTGATGCTACTGCAGGCGATGAAAAATTTTCAAAGGTCTATAGTTTTCCGAATCCGGTCAGAGAGAATTATATAGGAAATGTTACCATCACCGGGCTTCTCAGGGATTCTCAGATCAGGATAACAGATATAAGCGGTAATCTTGTGTATGAAACGGTATCTGACGGTGGTGAGGCAACCTGGAATCTGAATACCTATACTGGCCGGCGTGTAGCTACAGGAGTCTATCTCGTTTTTTGTTCAAGCAAAGACGGTTCACAATCGTATGTTACAAAGATGCTGGTAATAAAATAGCGGTCAACAGAACTTATAAATTCCGGATGCAATTTTATTACTCCGTTATCAGGCTCTGTATTCTCTCTATCTGAAGTTGCTTATTTACTTCCCTCAGACTTCTGGCTGTTTTGGTAAAATACTGATGCCCTGAGATGAATTTAACCTGAATCTTATTCCAATCATTAAGAGAGCCCATTTTATTCTGTGCCTTAAGCTCTTCATATAACGTGTTTGATACCGGGATGAAATCGCTCCTCCCCAGGTAATCAAGATCTGAATCACAAATTATATTTTCGAGAAGGGTTGTTGGGTTTGGTGGCAATTTGGTTGACATAATTAATGAACATATCCGGTCTATCTGATCAGTTGTATAGTTAAATTCAGGAAGCATCTCCCTTGCAATTTGTGTACCGTAAAACTCATGATTATCATAAGCTACAATATGTCCGGCATCATGAAATAAGCCAGCTGTTTTTAACAGCAAAATCTCCTCGTCGGAGCAGCCTTCCCCCCAGCCAATAAGTTCAACCTCCGTAACAACATCAACAGTGTGTTTAACATTATGATAAAAAAGATGACCCGGCAAATCCATTTCGAGTTTATCTAATATAATCTCCTGGATATCAGTAAACTGGATAAGTCCGAATTTAATCCTGAATAAGTCATTAGGGATGACACCTTCACCGTTAAATGAAAACTCAGGTTTCAGACCTCTCACTTTATACATCTGGAGATCATCTTTATATTTTACCGGGAGTTTACCAAAATACTCACAATCAAAAAACTCTTTCACGAGTTCATAAGTCATGACAGAGATAATGATCATCCCGCTCTCTGCAACAGCTTCAATACGGCTTGCAGTATTCACTGTATCCCCTTTTATATCATAATTGATTTTCTTCCTTCCTGATATTGCAGCAGTCACCGGTCCTGATTGTATCCCAATCTTTAATTCCCATATACGTTTACTAATTCCTCTCTTTTTAATTTCATGGGTCTCAAGGAAATTTCTCATCTCTATCGCTGCCATAACCACATCGACAGGGTTTGTTATGTTTTTAACCGGTATTCCTCCGGCACACATATATGTATCGCCTATAGTTTTAATCTTTTCAATTTTATATCTGGTGACTATCGCTTCAAATTCAACATTTATCTCATCAAGTTCATCCATTACCGATGATGAGTCCATTCCTTCAACAAGCCGGGAAAATCCGTGGATATCTGCGAAGAGCACTGTCGCCATATTGAACTTAAGCGACTTCTCTTTCTTTTCGACTCCACCAAATTCTTTCAGACCAACCGGAGAAATCTTCTCATAAAGAACTTTAATCTTCTCGTTGTCAGTGGTCAGCTTTTCATTCATCCTTTCCAGTATCCTGATCTGCTCCTCAAGATCCTGGTTTTGTTTGGCCAGCCGGGCAATCCTTTTTACTAGCGCTTCATTATTAGTTCCTGGCATAATTGAGTTGATTGATCAGTAAATATAATATTTTTGTAATGATAAAAGACATAGGAGAGTTTGGAGTGAGCTAAAGTCTGGAGTGCCTAGAGTTGTGAAGAAGTTTGGAGCGAACTAAAGTCACCCTAGGCACTTTAGGCACTCCAGGCACTTTAGGCACCCTAGGCACTTTAGGCACTCTAGGCACTTTAGGCACTCTAGGCACTTTAGGCACTCTAGGCACTCTAGGCACTTTAGGCACTTTAGGCACTCTAGGCACTCTAGGCACTCTAGGCACTTTAGGCACTCTAGGCACTTTAGGCACTTTTTTACTCTTTATATATTATGTTGGAAAAAACCAGGGGGATAATACTTCATCAGATAAAATACAACGACTCTGGTATTGTGGTCCAGATGTACACCAGAAAATTCGGAAGACAATCTTTCCTGATAAAAGGAATGAGAAACAGGAAAGCCGGAAAACACAATATTCTCTTTCAGCCTATGTTCATTCTTGATCTGGAGTTATACTATAAGGCATCCCGTGAAATGCAGAATCTGAAAGAATTTTCTGTTTCTTTCACTCCTTATGATATCTATTCCAACATAAAAAAAAGCTGTGTAGCAATTTTTCTCGGAGAAGTTTTGACATCTGTTCTGAAAGAAGAAAGTCCTCATGATGAGATGTTTGATTATATTGAAGAATCAATCGTGTACTTTGACAAATGCAAAGAAGGCTTTGCAAATTTCCATATAGCATTTCTGGCCGGACTTAGCAGTTATCTTGGATTTGAGCCGGGTCCTCGGTTAGAAAAAGAGAATGCATTCTTTGATATGTTGAATGGTATATTTGTTCCAATACCTCCGGTTCATGGTAATTATGCAAATGAGGAGATTACAACGATTCTTGCAGATTTTTTTGTTGCATCTTATGACTCCATAAACAAAATACCCCTCACCGGAAAAATGCGGAATGACGTTCTTGAAACATTGGTCAGATTCTATTCGCTTCACCTGCCGGGCCTTAAAAATATAAAATCGCTGGATGTACTGAAAGAGGTTTTCAGTTGAAATATTGATCATCACCCTGAAGTATTTTGTCTATCTTTAAATGTCAAACTGATAAAATAATGGCGATTATTCCTTCTATAGTTAACTGGTTGAATGTTAAGCGCATAAATCAGATTGAACTTTTTAAGAAGTACCCGTTCGAAACGCAACAGGAGACGTTATACCAACTTCTGGCAAAAGCTGCTAAGACTGAGTGGGGTAAAAAGTTTAATTACCCATCAATCGTATCGATTAAAGAGTATCAGTCAAGAATTCCTGTCCAGACTTATGAGGATATAATCCCTTATGTTGAAAGACTTCGTAAAGGCGAAACCAATCTTTTATGGCCAGGGGAAATCAAATGGTTCGCAAAGTCATCAGGTACCACATCGACAAAAAGCAAATTCATTCCAATGAGCCGGGAAGCGCTTGAAGACTGTCATTACAGGGCCACAAAGGATATTCTGGCAATATATGCCATGCAGCGACCTGAAACAAGGATATTCTCAGGCAAGAATCTCACCCTCGGTGGAAGTCATAGAATGAATCAATTCAGTAATGATTCATTATATGGAGATCTCTCTGCAATTTTAATTGAAAATGCTCCATTCTGGGTTGACATTATCAGGACGCCTAAACAGAAGATTGCCCTTCTGGAAGATTTTGAAGAGAAGCTTAACCTTATTACTAAATCTACTATAAGTGAGAATGTCACAAGCATTTCAGGCGTCCCTTCGTGGTACCTTGTATTAATAAAACAGATCCTCGCCTTCACTGGAAAAAGTAACCTTCTCGATGTATGGCCAAATCTTGAAGTCTTCTTTCATGGAGGTATAAGTTTTACGCCTTATCGCGATGAGTATAAAAAACTTATTGTGGGTGATCAGATGAATTATCTGGAGACATATAATGCTTCGGAGGGATTCTTTGGAATTCAGGATGATCCTCTTAAAAATGATATGCTTCTAATGCTCGACTACGGAATTTTTTATGAGTTTATTCCAACTGATAAAATTAACTCAGATAATTCTCCGGTATATACAGTTGCGGAAGTGGAAGCAGGTGTAAACTATGCAATTATTATTTCAACTAATGGTGGCCTCTGGAGATATATGATGGGTGATACAATAGTTTTTACCTGCCTTAGTCCATACCGTTTCAGAATATCGGGTCGTACAAAACATTTTATAAATGTTTTCGGTGAAGAGGTGATTATTGACAATGCTGATAAGGCTATTGAAACAGCTTGTAAAGCAACCGGAGCATTAATTGCGGAATACACTGCCGGTCCTGTATTTATGAATACATCTTCAAAAGGATCTCATGAATGGATCATTGAATTTGAAAAAGCCCCGTCAGATCTGACTCTGTTTATTGATATCCTTGATAATACTCTTAAATCAGTAAACTCAGACTATGAGGCAAAACGATTTAAAGATTTAAGTCTGATTTTACCGGTTGTAAGACCTGTTCCCAGGGGAACTTTCAATATATGGTTAAAGACTAAAGATAAGCTTGGCGGTCAAAACAAGGTACCCCGGCTATCTAATTCACGGGAGTATATTGAAGACCTCTATATTATTGCCGGTATTAAAAGTACCTGAAAGTTGAGTCCCTCCAACAAGTCATTTTACCCCTATCCCGATAGCTATCGGGACCCCTAAAGAGGACTTTTGTAAAATTTTGATTTTTAGCTTTTTCAAATTAGGCACTTTAGTCACTTTAGTCACTTTTTTCTGAACAACAGTAAATCCTTTCTCAATTTTTACTAATTTTATAATTGATAAATATAATACACAACCAATGCATATAGCAATAGCAGGAAATATCGGATCGGGCAAGACAACACTGGCAGGGCTGCTTGCAAAACAGTACGGATGGGTTGCTCATTATGAAGATGTTGATGACAATCCGTATCTCAATGACTTTTATGAGGATATGCAACGATGGTCATTTAACCTTCAGATCTATTTTCTTAATTCCCGCTTTAGTCAGATCCTTGAAATAAGGAAATCGGATAAAACCATTATTCAGGACAGGACCATTTATGAAGACGCATATATTTTTGCTCCAAATCTTCATTCAATGGGACTCATGTCGACACGCGACTTCGATAACTACTCTTCGCTATTTAAGATGATGAGCTCCCTGGTGAAGCCGCCCGATTTGCTCCTTTATCTCAGGGCATCAGTACCAACTCTTGTGAATCAGATACAGAAACGTGGCCGGGAATATGAAAGTTCTATCCGTATCGATTACCTTAAAAGACTAAATGAGAGATACGAGGCCTGGATAGAGTCTTATGGTCTGGGTAAAGTACTCATAATCGAAGCCGATCACTATAATTACCCCAATAACAGTGATCACTTAAGCGAGGTTATTGATAAGATCGATGCAGAGCTTCACGGACTTTTTTAAAAAGAGCTTGACATTTAATTCTTTATTTATTAGCTTTACACTTCATCAACCTGCAATCCTGATGAAAGTGCTATTATTCAATTGACTTATTACATCTTAATCTATTAAAATGAAAACAATCAAGTCATTATCAATCCTTGTTGCTGTATTAACTATTTCTGTCAACATTCTTGCCCAGTCTGACCTGACTAAATCGGCTCCGGTTGATCCTGATATCAGAATCGGGAAACTTAATAACGGATTAACTTACTTTATCCGTAAAAACAAAGAACCAGAGAAAAGAGCCAGCTTTTTTATCATCCAGAATGTTGGAGCTATCCTTGAGAATGATGATCAGAATGGTCTTGCACATTTTCTCGAACACATGGCATTTAATGGAACCCAACATTTCCCCGATAAAGGAATTATCAGCAGTCTGGAAAAACACGGAGTGGCATTTGGAAGAAACATTAACGCCTATACCGGTTTTGATGAAACAGTTTATAATCTGAGTGATGTGCCCGTCGAAGCTCCTGGTCTGGTAGACTCCTGCCTTCTGGTATTAAACGACTGGTCACATTATCTTACTCTTTCAGATAAGGAGATAGATCTCGAACGCGGAGTTATAAGTGAGGAATGGAGAACAAGTAAGAATGCAAGCCGCCGTATGATTTTTGAGGTAATCCCGGTAATTTTAAAGGGATCGAAGTATGCTGAAAGAGATATCATTGGAAACATTGATGTAATAAAAAACTTTTCATACAACACGCTAAGAGACTATTATCATAAATGGTATCGCACCGATCTTCAGGCAATCGCAATTGTTGGCGATATTAATGTTGATGAAGTGGAAGGCAAAATAAAAACACTTTTCTCATCGATTCCTTTAATCGTAAATCCTGCTCCAAGAAACCCGGTTGTAGTACCTTATCATAAGGAGACAAATTATGTTCTTGCCCAGGACAAAGAAGCTCCACAAACATCGGTTTCGGTTGTTGTACTCCAAAAGGCTGTTCCCGCTGAAAACAGAAACCTTAACTATCTGCGCGACAGTCATGTCATTTCTCTGATGAATTCGATGATCAATACAAGAATAAATGAGCTTTTGCAGAAAGAAAACCCTCCGTTTGTCAGTGGTTATGTTTCCTTCGGTGGATATTATGCACGGGATTATGATGCATTTTCGATAAATGCCACTGCACGTAAAAATGAAGAAGGAAAAGCGCTTGAATCAATATATACTGAAGCTGAAAGGGTCAGAAGATTTGGTTTCACAAAAGGTGAACTCGACAGAGCCAAGGCTAAAATGATCTCAGATTTTGAAAACCGGTATAAACAAAAAGATAAAATAAACAATGATAATTATGCAGGAGGCATGCAGAGCTACTTCTTAACCGGAGAACCGTTGACATCAATAGACTTCGATTTTAATTTTCTTAAACAGGTGATCGGCAGTATCACGCCTGAAGAAACCTCTGCCAGGTTTAAAGAGGTAATGCTAGATGAGAACAGGACAATTGTTATCCAGGGGCTGGAAGCCAGTGATATCAAGCATATTACAGAGCCAGAAGCTCTCGATATTCTGAGTAAGGTTAAGAATTCGCAGCTGACTCCTTATGAAGATAAAGCTCTTGGCACATCATTAATAAAAGAAGATCTTAAAGGAACTAAAATTATCAAAACGGTTGCTCTTCCTCAGTTTGATGCAGTGGAATGGACTCTCGAAAACAATGCAAAAGTTATTTACAGGCGGGCTGATTATGAAAAAGATAATGTCATGCTTACTGCATTCAGCTTTGGAGGCATTTCCAAACTGGATAATAATCTGGTACTTCCTGCAAACCTGATCTCGGCAATAGCTCCAATGTATGGCGCAGGCGATTATGATAACATCACACTTCAAAAAATGCTTGCCGGCAAAAAAGCCAGCATAACAGTTGGTCTCAGTGAAACTTCCGAATCGGTTAGCGGATCATCTACACCAAAGGATTTTGAAACTATGATGCAACTGTTATATCTTCGGTTTGCCCACCCCAGGTTTGATAAAGTGGCGCATGATGCTATCATAGGGCGATTTGCCGGGATGATTGGCAATATGGAAAAAGATCCCAATAAAATAAAGAGCGATAGCATTTCATTAATCACAACAGGATATAATCCCAGAACACCAGTGCTTACAAAGGAAACAATTGGCAAAATATCACTCGATGATGTTAAGAAAATCTATACTGACCGTTTCAACGGCGCCGATGAATTTACATTTTTTATTGTTGGAAATATCGGTAAAGATACTGTGATGTCAATGGTTGAAAAATATATAGGATCTCTGCCAACCGCGGGACGAAAGGAAACCTGGACAGATAGAAAAGTTGAACAACCAAAAGGTAAGATTACCCGGGAGATAAGTTTGCCGCTAACCATTCCCAAGTCTACTATTTTCATATCTTTTGCTGAGGATTTGAAGTATAATCCTTATAATTATCTGGGACTTGAAGTTATCAAGGGCATTCTTGATCTGGTCTATACAGAAAAGGTAAGGGAAGATAAAGGTGGAACTTATGGAGTAAGTGTATCGCTTTCAGAACAGAAAAGACCAACTGAGATCGGCGAAGGAATGATAACTTTTGATTGTGATCCTGCACGCGCCAACGAACTTAAAGCTATCATTTATCAGGAACTTGATAATATTATGAAAAACGGACCGTCGCAGGTAAATCTCGATAAAGCAGTGAGTAATATCCTTAAGACCAGGGAAGAAAGTAAGATGCATAATTCATACTGGACCAGTACTCTAAGCAGATATTATAGCTATGGAATCAACTCCAACGATCCGGTAAACTATGAAAACATCCTAAAATCTTACAAAATCAAGGATATCAAAAAGATAGCCGGGCAAATGTTTGAAAAAGCAGATGTAGTTGATCTTATTTTCAAACCGGCCAAATAATTTTAAATATTTTTCCGGCTGATCATTTTGAATTAATATATTACCTTGCCGGTAAAAATTAAGAGATTGATCATGAGTTCAACACGAAGAGATTTTATTAAAACGGCCTCTTTTCTGGCTGCAGGAAGTGTTATCCCTTTTAATGCAATTTCAAAAACCAGAATGGGCATTTCTCCCAGCGATAAGATCCGGGTAGGTCTTATTGGCGC
>JANYIW010000336.1 GCA_025358645.1 Bacteroidales bacterium | reverse complement strand
TAATAACTATATATTTGCACACAACATATTCCAATTACGTGATTATTATCACATATATGGAACATAAAACGTGATATATGCAGATCAAAAGAGTTATTCAACAGAAGCTTATTGACTGGAAAAAGTCAGCTTTTCGCAAACCATTGGTGTTAAAAGGAGCACGACAGGTGGGAAAAACGTGGCTCTTGAAAGATTTTGGGAAAAATGAATTTGAGAATATAGCTTACTTTAATTTTGAAGAACAACCAGAACTAAAACAATTTTTTACACACTCAAAAGATGTTCTCCGGATTATTCAAAACTTAACATTAGTGCATGGGAATGCCATTGAGCCATTAAAAACGCTAATAATATTTGATGAAATACAGGAATGTAATGAAGCATTAAATTCACTTAAATATTTTTGTGAAAACGCACCTGAATACTATATTGCCTGTGCCGGATCGCTGTTAGGTATAACTTTGTCACGCGGCTTGTCTTTTCCTGTCGGCAAAGTTGATTTTCTGAATCTTTATCCACTTTCTTTCTCTGAGTTTTTAACGGTTGCTGAACCTGCTCTTTTATCGTATCTTGAAAGTATTAATAAAATTGAGCAAATACCTGATATATTCTTTAGTAACCTGGTTGATCAGTTTAAGAAGTATTTTATCTGTGGCGGTATGCCAGAAGCTGTTACCGTATTAATAGAAAGACAGGATTTAACTTTGACCCAAACAGTTTTAAAAAATATTCTGGATGGTTATTCATTAGATTTTTCAAAACATGCTGATAATAAAACAGTTCAAAAAATAGCGCTTATCTGGTCTTCTGTTTCTTCACAATTAGCCAGAGAGAATAAGAAATTTTTATACCAGACTGTTAAACCTGGGGCAAGAGCCCGTGAGTACGAAGATGCAATTTTATGGCTTTCCCAGTCAGGGTTGGTGTACAAAATATTTCGTAACAGCAAACCATTTTTACCTCTTTCGGCTTATGATGATGTTTCCGCTTTTAAACTCTATTTATTTGATGTTGGTCTGTTACGCCGGCTTTCTTTTTTAGATCCGGTTGCAATAAGAGAAGGGAACCGTTTATTTGTAGAATTTAAAGGAGCCTTAAGCGAAAACTATCTTTTACAAAGTTTAATGTCCCAACTTGAAACTCCACCAAGGTATTGGACATCAGAGGGGAAGGCAGAAGTTGATTTTTTAATACAGTTCGAAAATGAAATAATTCCGGTTGAGGTAAAATCGGATGAAAATGTGAGAGGGAAAAGTCTTACTTTATATAACAAGCTTTATAAACCACAGGTACGAATAAGATATTCTTTAAAAAACCTTACATTCGATGATGGATTGATAAATATTCCGCTTTTTTTATCCGATTATTCCCAAAAACTAATTTCAATAGCGAAAAATCAATAAATTACTTCAACCCTAAAATCGGAAGAAGGGACTATGAAGAAGTAGGTAGTAGGAAGTAGGAAGTAAGGTATGAGGCGTGAGGCGTGAGGCGTGAGGAAGAAGAAGTAGGTAGTATTTTAAGACAAAAGTCGAAGCGAAGCGGAGATCCCGCTTAGGCGGGAAGATAAAAGTAAAAATAAGGAGAAAGGTAAAGGGATATAGAGGTTGGGGGATAAAAATATAGTACATTTGTCTAATATATTAGCTACAAAGTTGCAAATATTGTATTAATGAGTAATATATTAGCTGATAATGATTTTATCCTTGATGCATTTAATCCTGCATCCATAGCTTTGGGAATTGCGAAACGCGTGCGTGAGCGCAGGCTTGAAATGAACCTTACGCAACAAACCCTGGCAAAAAGGTCCGGTGTCACTCTTGGTACTTTGAAACGTTTTGAGAGAGATAATGAGATTTCACTTAAGCATCTGTTAATGCTGGCAGTAGTGCTGGATGCCACTGAGGAATTCGATTCCCTCTTTTCACGCGGGCAATTTGAAAACATTGACCAGGCTCTGAACGCCTCATCTAAAATACGTCAGCGGGGGAAACATAATGATTGAAAGTTTAAAATTAATTGAGGTTTATCTTGACTCCGTCCAAGTAGGCAGGATGGCTCTTTCCCCTGACCATCGCTGTTTATTCGAGTATAATGCTGATTGGATCCGAACGGGCTTCTCCATTTCCCCGTTTTATCTACCACTGAGAAGCGGATTGTTTACTGCCAGGGCTGAACCTTTTGGAGGGTTGTTTGGTGTTTTTGATGACAGTCTGCCTGATGGTTGGGGAAAATTGCTGACCGACCGTTGGCTCATTACCAAAGGCATCAAACCTGCAACACTTTCTGTCCTCGACAGGCTGAGTCTTGTTGGTGATACTGGTATGGGGGCGCTCACCTATCGTCCTGCCCAAAATGACTCATCTTCCGGAGCTATCCACCCCATCAGTTTTTATGCTGATGAAGTGCAAAAAATACTTAATGACGACTATACCGGATCGATTGAAGAGTTGGTCAATAAGGCCGGGTCATCCGGGGGAGCCCGGCCAAAAGTGATGCTCAGTATTGATGGTCAGGAATGGCTTATCAAATTTCGGGCATCATCAGATCTGGCAGATGTGGGGATAACAGAATATAAATATTCTCTTCTGGCAAAAAAAAGTGGTATTGAAATGACAAAAACACACCTTTTCGAAGGGAAGTATTTTGGAGTCAGGCGTTTTGATCGCGAGTCGGGAATGCGTATCCACATGCATTCTGCCGCCGGGCTCTTATACGCCAGTCACCGGTTTCCCTCAATGGACTACACCGACCTTTTAAAAGCTACTCTGACGCTGACCCGGGATGTCAGTGAATCAGAGAAGGTATTCAGACAGATGGTTTTCAACACCCTGATTGGCAACAAGGATGATCATGCCAAAAATTTTGCTTTTGTTTATCGGAACGGACATTGGAAGGTTTCCCCGGCTTACGATCTTTTGCCCACTGAAGGGTTTAACGGCAATCACACCACAACAATTAATGGAAAGGGCAATCCATCATTAAGTGATTGCACAGAGGTAGCAAA
>JANYIW010000300.1 GCA_025358645.1 Bacteroidales bacterium | reverse complement strand
CGTCCATTTTTCGCCCTGATCCTCTGAAAAGTAATAGGCAACTTTATTATCAATTGAAATTACAGCGTGTAAATTCCTGGAATTATCAGGATCAACTGAAAAAGCAAGTACATTCCTTCGGGTGCTGTCATTTGTAATTATTCTTTCTTCGGCATGGTCTCCCTTTGCAACAAATCCTTTAATCTCAGCAACACCTGGATAAATAATTTTCCAGGTATTGCCACGGTCAGTACTTTTAAAAAGGGCAACTGATTTTGCATATACTATATTGGAATCCCCCGGATCGAACACAAAGTATTTAACCGGCCCGCGCAAAGAAAACATTCTCCATGACTTACCTCCGTTATAGGTAACAAATGAACCGGTCATATCGCATGCCACAAAGGCATAGTCCGGATCGTGCGGGCTCACGGCAGGATAAAACATTGCACCTCCGCCTCCATAACCGGCAAAACCCCAATTGTCGTTTCTTCCGTTTGAGTTTTCAGTCTGAGCAGTATTTTTATTAACTTTGTTGCAACTAATTGTCAGAAGACTTACAAGGATGATTGTACCAAACCCGGTAAGGAATCCTGTAATTGATTTTTTATTTTTCATTGGTAAAGGGTTTTTTCAGTTGGTTGATATTATTTATTCATATTTTATTCTGTAACTGGTATTCCATGCCAGACACTTGAACCGAATGTGGTGATATAAATTTTCTCAGGATCATTATGGTCAACAACAATCCTTTGACCCCAATGAAAATCATACCCCAAAATCTTTTTCCAGGTTTTTCCATAGTCGTTGCTGCGGTAGGCTGCCTGATTGAATGTACAGCAATATACTCTGCCTGCATGGTATGGGTCAACAGTAACATCGTAAACATATTGATTTTCATCAAATACAGACTTCCAGGTATCCCCGCCATCTTCTGAAAGAAAAATTCCGCCAGGCATCTCTATTGTCCTGTTTCCTCCATTTGCCCTTACCACATCTCCGCCTACAAGGTCGCTCAACTCAATATCTGCCCAGCAGCCGAGGTAAATCCTGTCAGGATTCTCTCTGTCATAATCTATACCGTTAGGAAACAGGGGCCCATTTGTAATATGAAGTTTTGTCCATGATTCTGCACCATCTGATGAACGGTAAACAGCCCCTGAATAGTAATCTATTCCTTTCATTCCGTCTTTATGCATTGGAGTAGCGCTGACAGTCAGAAATAGTATTCCCTTGCCGGTTAAGGTAAGTTCAAAAGCGCAGGTATTCGCTTCAATACCACTATTTTTAAGTTCCCATGTTTCCCCGTCATCAGTCGATTTGAAAACACCTTTATTGTAAACAGCGGCGTACAGAGTACGATTCCCGGCAGGGGATTCCGGATCAAGAACGATTGATGTAGTTGGTGAATCTGAGCCCATTCCGTCAACTGTGGGTTTCCATGTTTCACCGCCATCTTCTGATATACAAACTCCTCCTTTGCCTATCTGTTTCCATTTTGGATTACGTGTCATCTTTCCTCTTGGGAAATCATGCAGGTATGACCAGCCTGACCACATCTTACCTTTGATTTCAGGATCGAATACCAACCAGTAGCAAGTATTTATCCACTCTGCCGGCACCCCTTCTGCAGATCTTACCCAGCTTTTTCCTCTGTTGAACGAATGATGGTATCCGATATCAGTATAGCTTATTGCAATGTGGCTGCTGTCGAATGGGTCGAAATGGATACCATATGCCGTAGTAACATCAAGTCCTTTACTTGAGAAGGCGCCGTCTGGTTGAATAAAGCTGTAGATTTGATTCCAACTCTTTCCTCCATCCATGGTTTTCATAGTACGGTACCAGTCGGTCACGATAGCAATGTCCCCATTGTAAGGAGCAACCCCGACATCCATAAGACGTATATACTCACCTCCAAATGCTTTTTCTGCCCATGCATCTTTCAGATTGGAAACACCTAAGCCATCTTTCACGGCATACTGCCCTGATCCACCGCCACCTTTCCATACCCATTCCCAACTATTGCCGGAATTGCCGGTTTTTAATGCCCCATACCAGTAAATCATTCCTTTGTTACTTGTCTTTTCTTCATAACGGTTACAAATCAGATATGCCTGTCGGGCATCGAATTCGGCACATGATATCATAGAAAAGCTTGGCTTTATGCCTGCAATTTCATTTGTTACAGCCGGATACAATATATGCTTCCAGCTATTTCCCAAATCTTCCGAGATCCAGACTTCACTATGGCCAAACTCTTCCTGTATAGATTGATTGGGATCGTGGTGAAGGGCATAAAAAATAACTTTATCACTTTTTGATTCTGTACCACCTGTAAAAGAAAATGCAGGGGACATTTCCTGTGGAAGGTTCTTCCGGCTTAGTTTATGGGATGATTTATTGAAAACATAAACTGATGATGATGTAAACAGGTAAACCTCATCTTTTAATGCTTTTTTATTGGTATATATGAAGCTTATAGAATGAGGAAGGGAATCTCTTTTCCAGTTAGTACCTGAATCAGAGGAATAAAAGAAATACGGACCCATACTGAAATAGATAGTACCCGAATTTAATGGATCTGTCCTTATTGCACCTATTCTGTCATATCTTTCCGGATATAGGAAACCCGATGATGTTTCAATGCTGAAGTCAGCATGATCGCCCTTGAATATTTTGCGTTCTACATCAGCTTTTGGAGGGAAGATCTGGCTCCATGTTTTTCCGCCATCTACTGACCTGTTGAGAAAAGCTGAGCCTATATAAACAATATTTGAATCAACATCATCCCATGCAAATGATGATGCACCGCCAGCAAAGTCTATCTGTAGGTAAGAACTGCCGCCGTCTCTTGTCAGGTATGAGCCTGTCATATCGCAGCGCAAAAGAAAATTGTCTGGTGTATTATAAGAAAAGGTTGGTATAAAAACAGCTCCGCCACCACCCGGACCTAGTTTTTCCCACTTAACGACTACCGACGACAGTTTATTTTTCTTCGATCCTGACTGGCATCCTGCTGCAAGAATGAATATACAACAGATAATTCCTGTCAGGACATAATTTGTATAAACAGCCAGATCGTATTTTATCAATAAAACTTTTCTTTTCATACTTTTAATTCCTTTGATATATTGAATTTCAGGGTTAGTTTTGTAAAGATATGAAAACATCTGATCAAATAATCCTCGAAGAATTGAAGCGCATCATCCAATTGTCAGTTGTGAAAGGATTTCTCCCATTATTGGTCTTGTGAGCCCCCGTAAATTACCAGATTTTGCAGCAAACCATACTCAAGTCCTTGTCCGCCAAGCAGTACTACACTCTGTGGCTGTGGTAATATTTTAAATGGAGAAGGCAGTTCAGCAGATGACAAAACCAGACCTGCGCCAAATGACAAAAATATGCTTACCGCTAATGATAATAAAAACTTATTTTTCATATGATACTTTAGTTAATTCTTTTAAATTATTTAAAATTTGAAATTCAATTTTCAGTATGATGGTATGGTCTGATATACAAATTTTTTTCCATCAGCAAAATATTATCCCGTTTGCTGCAGCAATATTTCTCACATTTGAAGCAGCCTGATCAAATTCCTCATTAGTTTTTAAATGTTCGAGCATTAAAGGAACATCCTTTAGTTTACTTAACTCCGAAAGAAATACCCTGTAATCGAGCATGCCAGTTCCAGGTAATACTTCATCAAGGTGTACTGTGAGATTACTGCTCAGAAAAATATCTTTAGCATGACAATTTTTTATATATGGTCCCAGTTTGTCAAAGCATTCTTTAATAAAAGCCCCGTTATTATAATATCTTCTGGGGGAGTTGATCATGTTTACAGGGTCAAGATGTACCGCCAGTTGCTTTCTGTCTATTGCTTTAATAAGTTCAAGATAGGAATCAGGAGAATCAGGGAATGCCCATGGCATAGTCTCCAGCGTAAAAAAAGTCCGGACCGGTTTTACTTCATCAATAATATTCCTGGTAGTCCTGACGATGAGGTCAAATGTATCACTGGTAAAATTATCCGGATCAGGGCCATCCCATTTGTCTCCCCGGGAACCACTTATATTTACACAGCATTTTGCTCCGATAAGATCAGCAAGAGCCAGTGAATCCTTACATTTCTTAATAGCGATGTTCCTTTCCTTTTCATCTTTACTTATGGGATTGCTCCAGGCACCCACTTCGGAGATGATTATATCTGCAGCCCTGGCAGCTTTCTCAAAAGCTTTTACTGTAACTTCATCAGTTCCGGTTGGAACCGGACAATAAGCAGCGCTGTAGCTTTTGGCATTAACCGCTTTTACCCACTCCTGCGGATCCTTAAACTCACCAAATACTGGTCCTCCGAGACGTATACAGTTCGACCCGGGCAGCAATTCCGGACTAACACCGAATTGTCTAACTGTTACCAGAGCTGTGGCGCCTGCGAGAGACAGGCTGGTGAATTTGCGACGTGAGATTTTATTTATCATAATCGTGATAATTTGAATTGTATTCTAAATTAATCTTAACCTGACTTTATAATATGACTTTTCAGAACAATCTCAAAACACTTCTCAATCATCAGCAAAGAATCTTCCGATCTTTTGCATTATTTCCTTTTTCACTTCCAGTGCATCTATCACTCCCTGGTGTGCATATACAATTTCTCCTCCGGGCGCTATCAGCAGGGTATAGGGGAGTGCCCCTGACCAGTTTTTATCGACTGCTTCAATAAGCGGATATTTATTCTCAGCTGAATAGAGGTAATTTTTGGTTGCCGCATTTTTATCTTTCAGGAATTCCAGTACTTTTTCCTTCTTCTTCACTCCATCAGCGCTGATAGAAACAAACTCAAAATCACGTGCTCCGTACATGCGCTGAAAAGCAACAAATTCAGGAAACTCTATAACACATGGACCGCACCAGGTAGCCCAAAGATTGATGAGTCTGAATTTCGCTGATTTGTTTGCCAATATTTCTTTAATACTATTAATATCGGCTTCAACAACTTCGACCGGTTTATTTTTCCAATCTGCGTCCAGCTTAGTTCTCCATTCAATTTTACTTGCCCATTTAATGGAACATCCAAAGGTTTTTGTTTTTTCAATCGGAACAGGTTTCCCTTCCAGCAGGGCAACAATAGCATTCCGGGTGTCATGTTCAGTAGCTTTAATGTAGGGATTCTCCATCTCGTCGATACGACCACAGAAACGTAACTTGCGTAGACTGTCAAAGATAAAGACATGTGGTGTTGTGGTCGGACCATAGGCTTTGGTCATCTCCTGTTTATCTCCGTCATAAAGGTATGGCATTGGAAAATTTTTATCCTTGGCCCGTATTTTCATCTCTTCGAAAGAATCACCAAGGTCACTGTAACCTATTTCTTCAAGACATACTGCCTGAGGATTATTGGGAGATACAAGAACAAATTCAACACCCCTGGAATGAAAGTCCCTGTATAGCTGCATTATTCTATCTTCATATGCCTGAGCAGTAGGGCAATGGTCGGCAGTGAAAATAATCACAATAATTTTCGATTCTCTGAAACTATCAAGAGAATAAGTTTTCCCATCCACCCCCGGCAAGGAAAACCCAGGGGCAGATTCTCCTATCTCCAGCGTTTTTGGCTCTTCGTCCTTAATGATGATTGAATTTCCATTTAGTCCGAAAATTAGTAGAGTAATTATAATCAAAGCATTTTTTTTCATGGCCTGGAGTAATTATATATATTTTTTAATGTGTTGTCCGGCAAAGTAAATCTGTTCAGTTTCTCTTTAAGAATTTAAATTAGAATAAAAGTATTATTTGTATTCATGATAACCTAATAACTGCAATTCGAATGCAACCTGTCCCCATGGATATTAAATTTTCTGTATTATTATTTAATTTTTAGGTATAGGCGTTTAGACAGCCCAAGTTAATTAATTGATTGTAAACGAATAGACTTAGAATAAACCATCCTCCTTATGAGTATGTCGAAGATTGTCTCCATATTTGAACATATTGTGCCTAAAATGAAACTCATCAAGGCATCCTTGAAGTCGTTATTCACTGCAATGTTGGTGAATTCCTCTTAACCATACCTTAATATTCATAATGTGGAAATGGAGATCTGGAAAATTTTTGTCCTTCTCTGATTTCATTTGTTCCTTGGCAGTATTTTATATGGCCACATTTTTTACACCGGAATTCAGTTTCGTTCCGCTTAATGTCAGCCAGGTAGCGAAAACAGTCTTCGTCTGTCAAAAATGCTTTATTGAATTTAATTGAGTTCAATCCTTTAA
>JANYIW010000330.1 GCA_025358645.1 Bacteroidales bacterium | reverse complement strand
CGTAGCTGAGTTCTGTTCCGACTGGTATAAACCTGATGTATACTCAACATATCCTGAAGGAATCGTGAGCGATCCGAAAGGCCCTGGAGAAGGAACTGAACATGTTGTACGCGGCGGCTCATTCTTAAGTACGGCAGGTGTTTTAAGAAGCGCATCCCGCGATTATACCAGACCAGAATCTTGGCTGAAAACCGACCCGCAGATGCCCAAAAGTATATGGTGGTACTCCGATTGTTTCAATGTCGGCTTCAGGGTAGTATGTGAATTTGATGTAAAGACCGGAAATACAGAAGGTAAAAAGTAATATGTCAAATTAATTCTTTAAAAAGAATTAAAATGCCTGAAATACTTGCTTTTTAATCACTGTTGTCAGGTAAAAAATTAAAAAGAGGGCTGGTCGCTTTTACCTGAAATGCACAGGGCTTCCTTTTAGAAAATAAAAGGAATATATATGATTATCAGTCAAGTAAACAGAAAAATTAATTATATTCCGGTTTTACCGGACAACAATAATAAAAATTAGTTTACTGTGCTGATCGGGTAATTCTTTATAACAGTTAAAATATTATACCTATCAACAGATAATTGTGCAAATATTATATAATTTTAAGCGAAAATTTCTTTTTAAATCTTAAAAACTATTAAAATGAATTTATGGACAATAAGTAAACAAAAGGTTTATTTCCTAGCCGGATTTTCAGTTATTTTAATGCTTATCTCTTTCCCGGGAAATAGTCAGAAAAGTAATATTCAGAAAAAGAGTTCTGAATCAATGCTTTGCGTTGGTGATTATTGGACAGAAGCTGAAGGTAAAGCATTTCTTGAAAAGGAGCGTCTGACATATACCACAGCTGAAGCATGGAAGAAACGTGCAAACGAGATACGGTTGCAGATCCTAAAAGGAGCAGGACTGGAGAAATTCCCAAATAAATGCCCTCTTAATCCTATATTTGGCGAAAAGCGTATTTATGACGGTTATCAGGTGCAAAATGTGGCATTTGAGAGCCTCCCTGGGGTTTATGTAACAGGCAGCCTGTATACTCCGCTTAATGTAAAGGGGAAAATCCCCGGCATATTGAACACGCATGGCCATTGGTCAGATCCTAAAGATTATGGACGCTACCGGTCCGATGCTCAAAAACGGTTTGCAGTTATGGCACGTATGGGAGCAATGGTTTTCGCATATGATATGGTAGGTTATGGGCAGCTTGCGGAATATGGATGGATACATAAGCATCCCCAGGCACTGAAAATGCAGTTGTGGAACAGTATCCGCAGCGTTGATTTTTTGCTTTCAATGGGAGTTGATCCTAAAAGGATTGCTATTACCGGTGCATCAGGTGGTGGTACTCAGACTTTTCTTCTTACAGCTGTTGATGACCGTATTGCCGTTTCTGTCCCTGTGGTCATGGTTTCAGCTCATTTCTTTGGAGGGTGTATCTGCGAAAGCGGCATGCCTATTCATAAAAGGGCTGATTTTCAGACAAATAATGTTGAGATAGCAGCTTGTGCCGCACCACGTCCCCTCCTTCTGGTTTCAGATGGAGATGACTGGACAAAAAACAATCCTGAAGTTGAATATCCTCACCTTAAATATATTTACGGATTACTAGGAAAGCCCGAACTGGTTGCCAATGTCCATCTTCCAAATGACAAACACGGATATGATTATAACAAAAGAGAGGCAGTATATCCATTCCTGGCGAAATACCTTGGACTGGATGTCACCAAAGCAATAAACAGCGACGGAACCCTGAATGAAAGTACTATAGTGATTGAGGATCAAAAAGCGCTTTATTCATTCAATAAAAAACATCCATTTCCCGCTAACGGGGTAAAAAGAAATGATGATGTTGTTTGGAAATAGATTCTATTTTGTAGATCCCAATCTTACACATTAACTTTACTATTACAATGTATTTCAAACTTGTTAAAATGAAAAGCGGAAATTTAAAATTATATGCATTTTTTTTCACTATTGCGGTATCCCTTACATTGATTAATTGGACTGTAATACCTGAAATCCTGAATGAAAAAGATTCTAAAATCAATACATTGACAAACGCCGAAAAAGATGCAGGATGGAGACTTCTGTTCGACGGAAAGACTTTAAACGGCTGGAGAGGACTGGGAAGAGATCATGTTCCGGTCGGCCTCTGGGTTGTTGAGGAAGGCTTGATAGAAAAAGTTAACACCGGTAATGTACAAAAACTGCCCGACGGTCGTCCTGTGGAGGGCGGCGATCTGATGACGATTGAAACATTTGATAATTTTGATTTAACCTTCGAATGGAAGATTAATAAGGCAGGCAACAGTGGCCTGAAATACAATGTTTCTGAAGAGATGTCACAGACTTATGGTTCAAAATATTCTGCATTGGGTTTTGAATACCAGATACTTGATGACGAAAATACTATGTACAAAGGCAAATTAATACCATCACAGTTTACAGGATCCCTTTATGACATTCTTCCTCCCAAAAATGTTGTTCGGAAACCAATAGGTGAGTTTAACAGCAGCAGAATACTGGTAGACGGAAATCATGTGGAGCACTGGTTAAATGGTAAAAAAGTTGTAGAGTATGAGTTTGGGTCAAAAGAACTTGAGGATGGTTACAAAGTGAGCAAATTCAATAAAATACCCGGCTTCATCGATAAGCGTAAGGCTCATCTCGTTCTGACAAACCATAACGATGAATCATGGTTCAGGAATGTTAAAATCCGTATACTGAATAAATAAAAACCCTACATACAAATGGGTGAAGCTGTGGATAAATTCAGTACAATAGTTCCGGCACAGGGAGTAGTTCTGGTGAAGATTACTCCTGAAAATTGATAATATAAATTAATAAACCCAGGGAATTATCCCTGAGTTTCCTTACGGTTAATCATATTACATTTTTACAGGGCTGCAGGATGCAGCCCTGCTCTTAAAAATCATTCTTTTACAATTCCTGGATTTCAAGATTGCACCATCTCACTTTAATTCCACCTCCACTGTGGATCTGAAGGGCAATAGAACCATCCCCTTTTCCGATTTTTTCATCGGAGAAGTCGACCATTGAAGTCCCGTTCAGCCAGGATTGCACTCTGTCCCCAACAACGCGCAAGCGCAATGTATTCCATTCCCCGGGTTTGAGGACGTTCTCTTTTTCATCCTCTATTTTTACTAACCATCCACGTCCGTACGATTCGTAAATACCCCCCGTATCCATCCCTTTCGGGGCAACTTCGCACTGCCATCCGGCTATTTTGGTTCCTTCAACTGTGGAACGGAAAAACACACCACTGTTCCCATTGCTTTCCTGAAGAAATTCAACGGTCAGATCAAAGTTTTTGTAGAACTTATTGGTTCCCAGATATCCATACTGCTTATCCGGACCACTTTCGCAAACCAGCTGACCATTCTCAACATACCATTTTTCAGTTCCATAAATTGTCCAACCCGTCAGGTCTTTACCGTTGAAAAGAGGTTGTTTCTTTTGAAGCATACCAAAACTGCACAGAAGCAGTACAACTGAGATTGATAAATAGATTTTTTTCATAATAAAAATTTAAGATAATAAAAAGTATTAATAATACATTCGACAACTACTTTAACAAAAATAGTAATTATTTCATTCTTGCCGGGTTTAGAGCCGCGATTACGTTCTTTGATATATGTCAAAATTGCCTGGCCGATCAGATTCCGGGCCATGCTCAGGGAGGCGCATAAACTTAAAAAGCAATTTACTCTTGCCGATTACTATTATCCAAACCATCTTTGCTCTCTTTTGGAAAAAGAATTGGATAATTTGTTAGCCGGGAAGTTGGATCCAAAGCACAAAGAGTTGATAGCTTTTTAAAAGCGAATTACCAAGTATCGTGATTATGTCTTTACCTTTCTCTATCATCCAAATGTACCTCCTGATAATAATGGTTCTGAACGAGCCATCAGAAATGTCAAGGTCAAACAAAAAATATCCGGACAGTTCAAACTATTTAGCGCTGCTGAAAACTTCGCCATCCTGAGGTCCATTATTGACACAGCCATAAAAAATAATCAAAATGTATTAAAAGCATTAAATGTAATCGCTGATTATAGAAGAATCTAATCTGTTAATTTTAACTTTAGGCATTTTAGTCACTCCAAACGATAGTCACTGATTAGTTACAACATTTCAATTGAAAAAGAAGTAAAAATATGAGCGAAGTAGATATTAAGGATTTATATAACTGGTGTAAGATACCGGCAGAGGAACTGGTTAACCATCCTGACCGTAAAATACCTTTTAGGCTTGTCAGAAATTCGGATGAGATGGGACAGGTTATGGCGCGGGATTTTGTAAATGAAATTAAGTCGGCAAATGCTGATGGCCGTGCAATACGGGCAATTGTACCCTGCGGACCAAAATGTTGGTATACCCCATTCGCACATATTGTAAATGAGGAAAAAGTATCACTTCGTAATATGACAGTTTTTCATATGGATGAATGCTTAAACTGGGAGGGGAAGCTTCTGCCTGATAATCATCCGTATAACTTCAGGTCTTTTATGGAGAAATATTTTTATGGGAATATTTTACATGAATTGTCGGTACCTGTCGGACATCGTTATTTCCCGGCGCCTTTTCTTATGGAGACCATCAGGACTAAAATTGCAGAAGCGCCTGTTGACATAACTCTTGGAGGTTGGGGCCAGGATGGTCATATTGCTTATAATCAGACCCGCAGACATCCCTACAGTAAAATAACTATTGAACAACTAAAAAACTCGGAGTTGAGGGTTCAGGAAAATAACCTTGATACTATTATTGCGCTGGGACAGAGAACGTTTGGTGCAGCATATCAGTTTGTACCTCCTATGTCAATCACTCTTGGCATAAAAGAATGCCTGTCAGCCAGGAAAATACGTCTTTACAGTGATACGGGAGCATGGAAACAGACTGCTCTCAGGGTGGCGCTATTCTCCAAAGAAACTGTAGAATATCCCATTACACTTTTACAGACCCACAGGGATGCTTTAATAACTGCGACTATGGATACGGCTGTTCATCCGATATCTGAGAATCCGGAGTGGGAATTTGAAGGAGTAAATAAATGATTTACCTGAAACCAGTAAGTGAATCAGGTTTAAAGTTCGATCACATCGTTGGAACGGGTGGTATAGGCTCCGGTATTTTCTTTTCGATGACCGGCAATCACAACCTTGGGAGAAATGAAAGCAGAAATGCAACCCTTCTTCCCTATAAAGATTTCTGCAAGCTGCATATCATAATGCATTATATAACTGTTTTACTTGGAGCAAAAGTTAACGGTAGTTTTCGATCATTTCCGATTGGTAGTATTGGTAACGATGATATTGGAAAGAATCTTATGCGGCAAATGGTAGAAGTTGGTATGTATCCGGAGAATATACTTATAGCTGAAAATTACAGCACTCTTTTTAGTGTATGTTTTCAATATCCCGATCACTCCGGCAGTAATATTACAACAGAAAACAGTGCAAGCAGCAGAGTCTCCCCGGAAAATATTTCTACTTTCTTTCAGGATTTCAAATTATCCGGGATCAGTGAGATTATCCTGGCCGCACCTGAGGTTCCTCTAAAGGCCAGAATAAAACTTCTTGAATATGGCCGACAACGGGGAAGTTTTAATACTGCCTCCCTTTTATCTTCAGAGGCAGATGAATTCAGAAACATGCTTGGCTTTGAAATGGTTGATTTATTGTCTGTCAATATCGATGAAGCACGAAGTATTGCACAAATGACCAACGAATCAATATCAAGTAATAAGGTCATTGATGTTTGTATTCAAAAACTTGTTAATATTAATCCTGCTATTTCAATTCTGATTACTGATGGCCCGGCCGGCAGCTATTGCTATTCAAAAAACTGCCTGGAGCATATTCCGGTTCCTGTTGTTCCGGTAGTAGCCACAGCAGGCGCCGGTGACACCTTTCTTGGTGGTACTTTAGCCGGGCTATGTTGCGGCCTTCCATTGACCAAGGGTAAAAGTGATTTGCTATTTTCCGAATCACCGCTTCAAAGCGCTGTTGAACTTGGAACTTTATTGGCATCTTTGTCAGTGACTTCCCATGATACAATTCATCCTGAAGCCAACACTGAGCTTTTGTACAGGTTTGCAAATGACAATAATATTAGTTTTAGTCCTGATTTTTTAAAACTTTTCACAGAATGTGTCAAATAAAAAATGCAAATGCCACTAAGACACGAATGCACTAAGGTTCACAATGAAATCACATTTAACGACTTATCCCTGGTGCAACTTTGTGTCATTGCGCCCTTGTGGCAAAAAGTTTTTATAAACCGGGTTGTCTGACTTAAAAAATTAAATTATATTTATAAATAACTAAAAATTGACTAAAAATTATGAAGAATCTGATTTATGTTCTGACCGTCTTAATCATTGTTTTTGTTTCATGTAAACCAAAAGAGAAACAATGGGAAACTCTAATTGGAAAAGATCTTTCAAGTTGGAAGCAGCTTAACGGATCTGCCATTTATGAATTAAAAAATGGCGAGATCATCGGGACCACGGTTGCAAATACTCCTAACTCATTCCTTTGTTCCAACGGGAATTATGGAGATTTTATTCTTGAATTTGATACCTGGTTCGATCCACAGATGAATTCAGGTGTGCAATTCAGAAGCGAAAGCAAACCAGATTACCAGAATGGCCGGGTTCATGGATACCAGGTAGAACTTGACCCATCAGAAAGAGCCTGGTCGGGTGGAATTTATGATGAAGCCCGCAGAGGCTGGTTGTACCCGCTCGATAAAAATCCGGAAGGCCAGAAAGCTTTAAAAGTAAAAGGCTGGAATCATTACAGGATCGAGGCTATAGGCAACAGCATCAGGACATGGGTTAACGGAATACCCTGTGCCGACCTAATTGACAATATGACACCAACAGGTTTTATTGCTCTACAGGTACATTCAATTGGCAAAGATTCCACAAAAACGGGTTTGCAGGTAAAATGGAAAAATATACGGATAATTACCAAAGAATTAGATAAATACATAATCCCTTACTCATCTGTCATTCCTCAGTACAGTTTTCTTAATAATACGCTAACCGACAGGGAAGTTAAAGAGGGATGGAAACTACTTTGGGACGGTAAAACAACAAACGGATGGCGAGGTGCAAAAATTGCAACATTTCCTTCAGAAGGGTGGGTGATAAAAGACGGAGTACTTTCGACTTTGGAGACAGGAGGAGGTGAATCAGCAGCTGCAGGCGATATAGTAACAACTCAAAAATATAAAAATTTTGAACTGATCGTTGACTTTAATTATAATCCAAATGCAAACAGTGGGATAAAATACCTTGTGGATACCGAATTAAACAAAGGCGCCGGCTCATCTATCGGTTGCGAATACCAGATTCTCGATGACAAGCTTCATCCTGATGCCAAAGAAGGTAATGCAGGTAACCGCACTCTGGCAGGTCTATATGATCTGATAGCTCCACTGCCAAAACGTGATAATGGCCCGGGCCAATGGAACAGAGCAACAATCATTGTCAATGGGAACCATGTAGAACACTGGCTTAATGGCCTGAAAACTGTTGAATATGAAAGAGGAAACGATGCATGGAGAGCATTAGTAGCAAAAAGTAAATATAAAGTATGGCCAAATTTTGGAGAAGCAGCCGAAGGGCAGATTCTTCTTCAGGAGCATGGCAATGCCGTATCATTTAAGAACGTAAAAATTAAGGAGCTATAAGATCTCCCGGTTTTGACCGGGTTGCAGATTACGTGATTTATTTTTTGTCGCTGTACACAATTAAAATTAGTAGTTGCACCTGTAGTGAGCAGCGCCGAACTAAGGGGTATGTCGAGACGTGAAAGACTAAATTTTGTAAGTGACTGATATTTAATAATTTCAAAATCAAGGGGGAGGTAAAATTAGGTTTTTAGAAAGCCAAACATTATATTTGTTTTAAACCCGGCGCCAAAAAAATAGTAATTAGAGGCGCCCTTCAGAACTAAATAAACTGATTACAAAGTTATAAATCATTTGCCTATGAAACACTTTTTAACATGCAAAAACAGGGAAGTTTTAGAGTCCCCTTCCTGCATCTATTGCTTAGTTACTGTTTTGAAATAATAATCTAACTAAAACATTTCAATGTTATGAAAAAAATTTTTGATTTATGGGTGCATACGCACCCAGCCCTAAAAAGACTAATCATTGAACCTAAAATGGTCATCCTTATTATTTTGGCTGGTGTATCAAATGTTTTTGCTACTTCTTTATATTCTCAGATAGTAAAGGTTTCACCGGACATGGAGACTAATATCAATTACGCGGTTCTTGATAGTAAGATCTTAATAACCACTGAACCACTGGTGAATAGTATACCAGCTATTGCATCAGCATACCAGCAAAACAGAATTACCGGTACCGTGAAGGATGAATCCGGGAATCCTATGCCGGGGGTCAATGTTCAGGTGGAAGGAAGTAATATTGGGGTAATTTCAGATGTAAAAGGCAAATACTCAATTGAAATATCTGATCCCAAGGCTGTGCTTATCTTTTCTTTTATCGGGTACACTTCCCAAAGAGTCTCTCCTGAAGGGAAAACTGTTATAGATTTGACATTGGTTCCTGACACCAGATCATTAGAAGAGGTAGTCGTAATTGGTTATGGTTCGCAGAAAAAGGTCAATGTGATCGGATCAGTAACGACGGTGACCACTGAAGAACTTAATTCTGCACCGGTTTCAATGGTGTCAAATGCATTAGCTGGCCGTATGCCGGGAGCAATCGTTCAGCAGGGTAGTGGTGAGCCGGGCAATAATGCCGCTGTTATTCTTATCAGAGGGAAAGGGACACTTGGAGATAACTCCCCATTGATAGTTGTGGATGGTATTCCAGGAAGAGATATGAACTCACTTCAACCTTCAGATATTGAGAGTTTAACTGTTCTAAAAGATGCTTCTGCAGCTATTTATGGGGCCAGAGCCGCAAATGGTGTAATTCTTATCACGACAAAACGTGGAAAAGAGAGCACAGCGCCAACCTTTACTTATGGATTTTACCAGGGGCTGTTGTCACCTACAAAAATACCTAAAATGGCCGACGCAAAAACATATGCGTCGATGATTCGCGAAATGCAGTCATACAGGGGCATTGATGAAAGTAACATGATGTTTTCATTAGATGATATTGAAAAATATAAATCCGGGAAATATCCGTGGACACATCCAAATACAGATTGGTTTGCTGCGGGTTTTAAAGATTTCAGTACAACACGCAATAATAATTTATCAGTAAGCGGAGGAACTCAGGCTGTGACTTATTACGGTTCATTTGGATCACAGGCTGATGAGGGGATATTTAAAAACTCAGCATCTTCCTATAAGAGATATAATCTGAAAGCAAATGTCAATGCAAAAGTCAATAAGTACTTTAGTTTCGGTATAGATATGAATGGTTCTCAGGAAAACAGGATGTTCCCGACAAGAGGAGAATGGAACGTATTTTCGATGTTCCGGAGAAGTAAACCTACCGATCCTGCATTCTATCCAAATGGATTGCCCGGGCCGGATATTGAGTATGGTGACAATCCGGTTGTAATATCCGGATTGGATCCGGGATATGATAACAACAAAACCTACAGGCTCAACACTATACTCTCTGCAACTCTTAATGTGCCGGGTGTTACGGGCCTTACATTGTCGGGCTATTATGCTTATGACAAATATTTCAGCATAAAAAAATTGTGGGAAAAAC
>JANYIW010000258.1 GCA_025358645.1 Bacteroidales bacterium | reverse complement strand
CCACTACCAAGAAAATCAATTTTACACATAGCATAATGACGGCAATTTCTGGCTATTTCATAAGGTCCTTTCTCATTTTCGGGTTTATTGGCAGTATTTTTCATATCTAAATAATTGTTAGGTCCATAGAATATTAGCTTTCATCAAATATGTATAAATATAACGGACTTTTATAATTAAAGTTGTCACTTTCTCTATCGCACCTGTCTGTCGCCTGAATATTGTGAGGGAATTTACTAATTTCGTATTCCGGCAAAAAGCATTATCCGGACTAAAACTATTTTTCACCTATTGTTAATAATCTGAAAGAATGAAACCATTTATATTATCGGAAACGAACTGGAAGACGATAAAAGACAAAAAAATCGACCTGGCTGTTTTGCCCTGGGGCGCAACTGAAGCTCATAATTATCATTTACCATTTTCTACGGATAATATAATGGTCGAGAAAATTGCATCAGAATCAGCTGAGCTGGCATGGAAGAGAGGCTCAAGAGTGATTGTTCTTCCCACAATTCCATTTGGAGTAAACACCGGCCAGCTTGATATTAAGCTAAATATTAATCTGAATCCAAGTACTCAATTTGCTATACTAAATGACGTGACGGATGTCCTTAACAGGCATGAAATTTATAAGTTTTTAATTCTGAATGGTCATGGAGGGAATGATTTTAAACAGATAATCAGAGAGCTGGGCGCTAAATATCCTAAAATGTTTATCTGCGGATGCAACTGGTATAAGTCATTTACCAATTCAGAATTTTTTGAAAATGATGGAGGTCATGCAGATGAAATGGAAACAAGTGTCCTGCAATACCTTGCGCCTGAGTTAGTACTTCCATTGAATGAAGCAGGGAATGGAATTGCCAAAAAATTCAGAATAAAAGCTTTAAACGAAAACTGGGCGTGGGCAGAACGGAGATGGTCGGAAGTCACGGTCGATACCGGAATTGGAAGTCCGCTTAAAGCCACTGCCGCGAAAGGAGAAAGATGTTTTAATGAGGTCATTAATAAGATTGGAGATCTCATGACCGCTTTATCCGGAGCAGATATTAATAATATGTATGAATGAAATAATATTGCCATGTAAAGCATAAGCGCAATCTTATGCTGATTAACAATGGGTTAAGCAGATTCCGATTTATTAAACATCCAAAAAAATCAATTCCATGCAGTTTAAATTTAAGTACGTCTTATTAGCAATATTGTTTGTATTCACGTCCTGTAATAAAGGATCATTTGTGACTATTCATGATACAATATATTTAAATGGTTCGTGGAGGTTTGCATTAGATACTGCGAAAGTTGGAATTACTGAAAAGTGGTACAGCCGCACTCTTTCCGATTCTGTAAAATTGCCCGGGACACTCGACGAAAACAAAAAGGGGATCACGAATAACAACAGGCAGGAGACAATGAGGCTTTCACGCGAGTTTATGTATGCAGGAATGGCGTGGTACCAAAAGACTATCACTATTCCGGAAAACTGGAAAGGTCAATTTATCAGGTTAATGATTGAGAGAACAAAACCAACTCAAGTCTGGATTGACAATGAGTTGATAGGGAGTAGCAACGATATAATGACAGCGCAGTACTACAACCTTACAAGTCATCTGGTTCCTGGGACTCATTTATTGACAATCATGGTAAATAATGATAACAGTTCTGTTCCGGATGGAGTGACAGGTTCACATGCCTGGACTGAACACACCCAGAGTAACTGGAATGGAATTATTGGTAAATTTTGTCTTGAAGCTTACAATCCTGTTCATATTCTTGCAGTGCAGGTCTATCCCGATATTGTTCTGAAGAAAATCACTGTGAGGGTAAAAATTTCTAATCCTTCAGGAATTGAAGGAAAGATGAATCTGATACTTAAAGCTGACGCATGGAATACCGATGCAAAACATAGTGTTTCAGCAAAGTCATTTCCTGTTTCACTTAAGAAAGGTGAGAATAATATTGAAATCACATACAGTATGGGAAATAAGACCCGCTTTTGGAGTGAGTTTAATCCTGCTTTATATAAACTGGCTGTAACTCTGAAGGGCAGAAAGGTAATTGACAATACAATCCTTAATTTTGGTATGCGTAAGTTTACCACTCAGGGGATGCAGTTTACAATAAACGGCACAAAGACATTTCTTCGCGGAAAGCACGACGCGTGTGTCTTCCCGTTAACCGGTTATCCGCCGATGGATGTTGAAAGCTGGCAAAAAGTTTTCAGAATTGCAAAATCATATAATATCAATTTTTACCGGTTTCATTCGTGGACACCACCGCTGGCTGCTTTCGAGGCTGCCGATATTGAAGGAGTATATCTTCAGCCAGAACTACCATTCTGGGGCGGGTTCAGCAATAACAGGAATTCCAGTTTGAATGCTTTTTTGCAAAAGGAAGGAGACCATATTTTTGACGTTTATGGGAATCATGCATCATTTGTAATGTTTGCGCTTGGGAATGAACTAGGTGGCGATTTTGATGTTATGAAAGAGTTTCTAAATCATTTCAGATCGATTGATAATCGTCATCTAATGGCCTATGGGTCAAATAATTATCTGGGTTTCAGGGGACAAGCTGTTGGGGAAGATTATTATGCCGCCTGTCGTGTAGGAGCCGATCCGGACACAACTTACCGGACACATATCCGAGGCTCATTCTCTTTTGCCGATGCAAACGACGGTGGCTATATTAATGGCCGCTATCCCTCTACAAATCTGAATTATTCAGCCGCCATCGCAAAATGCTCTGTTCCGTCTGTCGGCACTGAGGTTGGCCAGTATCAGATCTATCCAAATTATAATGAGATAAAAAAATATACAGGTGTTATGAAACCCTGGAATCTTGAAGTCTTCAGGGAACGGCTTAAAGAAAATAATCTGAGTGATCAGGCAATGGAATTCTTCAGGGCTTCCGGAGCATTGAGTGCACTATGTTATAAGGCTGATATTGAGATGGCAATGAGAACTCCGGGTTTTGGAGGCTTTCATTTGCTCGATCTTCAGGACTTTCCGGGTCAGGGAACCGCACTAGTTGGAATGCTCGATGCATTTATGGATAGCAAGGGAATTATTACCCCTGAAGATTTCAGCCATTTCTGTAACAAAGTGGTGCCATTGGTGATTATGGAAAAATATTGCTGGACAAACAACGAACAGTTCCGAGGGGAGATTCAGGTGGCAAATTATTCCGAAACTTCATTAAAAGCTCAACATGTAAGATGGGAACTTAAAAATGGACGGGGTGAAATAGTTTTTCAGAGTGAAGCAACAGTTGATATTTTACAGGGGGCGCTAACAAATATTGCATCGCTTAATATTGATCTTCTGAAGTTTTCCAGGGCAGAAAAACTGACTCTTTCTCTATTTCTTGAAGGAACTAAATATGAAAACTCCTACCCTCTCTGGGTTTATCCGGCTAATATAGATACGAAGGTACCTGATAACATCCTTGTATCAAAGAAGTTGGATAAAATCACTCTTTCAAAACTTGCTGACGGTGGTTTGGTATTATTTATTCCGGAATTCAACGATATAAAGGATCTTTCAGTAGGCGGATTGTTTACACCCGATTACTGGAACTGGCGGATGTTTAAAGGTATATCAGAATCAAATAATAAACCGGTATCTCCCGGTACCATGTCAATTCTTACAGATCCCAGACTTCCTTTATTCAATGATTTCCCTACAGAATTTCATACAGACTGGCAGTGGTGGCCAATTGTTAAAAACAGCCGCCCCTTTATCCTGGATAATACACCAAAAAATTATCGCCCTCTTGTACAAGTAGTTGATAATATTGAACGTAACCATAAACTGGGATTAATCTTTGAGTTCTCGGTTGGAAAGGGGAAATTGCTTGTTTGTATGTCTGACCTGAAAGCAATCCAGAATAAACCCGAAGGGCGACAGTTATATAGCGCAATTATAAAATACATGTCGTCCGATAAATTCAGTCCTTCTGAGTCTTTTACATCAGGGGAACTTGTTTCATTATTCAGATCAAAAATTCCGGAAGCCAGAATTACAGGAGTTAAGAATCTGTCTTACCAGTGAAACAGAGGATTTAGGGGTAATATGAGTTATCGGAGTGGACTCAATTGTCGGTATTTTTTTGTTTTGTTTATCTGATTTTATAACTTTATGCATAATTATTCGTAATAAAACTTACAAATTAATTAAAACTAATAACTCACATCAATGAAAACTTCAAGGAGAACATTCGTAAAATCCGGTGCCATGGTCGCCCTTGGCGCAGCGATTCTTCCACGATCAGTCTTTGCCTCAAGTGCGCAAAAGGGAATGGTTGGGATACAGTTATATTCTGTACGCGATGATATGATGAAAGATCCTGTAGGATCCCTTACACAACTGGCTAAAATGGGCTATGTCTATGTAGAACATGCTAATTATGTTGATAAGAAGTTTTATGGGTTTTTAGCGCCTGAATTCAGAAAGAAGCTTGACGGACTGGGCTTAAAAATGATCAGCGGCCATACAGTTATGGGGAAACAGCATTGGGATGAAACCAAAAAAGATTTCAGCGACAGCTGGAAAAAAACTGTTGAGGATGCAGCGGTACTTGGACAAAAATGGGTAATTAGTCCGTATATGGACGAGAGCATGAGAAAAACTTATGACGATTTCAAAAGATACATGGACGTTTTTAACAAGAGCGGAGAATTGTGCAAAAAGTCCGGAATGAAATTTGGATATCATAATCACGATTTTGAGTTCAGTCAAAAGCTGAATGGTGAAAAGATATTCGACATTATCATGAAAAGTATCGATCCTAATCTCGTTGCGTTACAATTAGATATGGGCAATCTCTACAATGGTGGAGCAGTCGCTCTTGACGTTATGAATCAATATCCCGGCAGATTTGAGATTGTACATGTGAAAGATGAAATAGCAGCCAAAGAAGGAACTGAAAAATATATAAGCACCATCCTCGGTGAAGGAATTGTAAACACTCAAAAAGTTGTAGAGCTTGCCACAACCAAAGGTGGAACCAAGTGCTATATTATTGAGCAGGAATCTTATGGAGATAAAACGCCGATGTATTGTGCAAAAGCGGATCTGGAGATAATGAAAAAATGGGGATACTAATCTCATAATATCAGAAACGAACTTAAAAAACCGGCTCAATTGCCGGTTTTTTAATAAAACACACTTGCAGAAAATAGAACAAATATTCTCTGGCATTATAATTGCTGGTTTAGAAGAGAATATCAAAAACAGGGGTTATGAAAATAAGTATTTTAAGAAAGAGTACTGGGATAATATTACTTCTGACAATTTTTTATTTTACAGGATGTGACAAGTCTGTTCCCCGGCAAGCCGGATATCTTGAAGGAGTAATTTCCATCGGACCAATTTGTCCGGTAGAGAGAGTCCCGCCTGATCCTGCGTGTCTGCCAACAGCCGAAACATATAAAGCATATCCGGTAAGTATATTTACTGCTGACGGAAAGAAAAAAATAACTCAGCTAAGTCCATCGTTGGATGGTTCTTTCAGTAGTGAGCTTCCTCCCGGGAATTATCTTGTTGTCCTTGAGAAAGCGCAGAATTATATTGGAGGAAGTAATCTGCCGGTAAAGATCTCAATTACCTCACTGAATACAACTCAGCTAAGTATAAGTATTGATACAGGGATCAGATAACACTGGTCTTTCCCGGATTGAACTCTGTTTTTTTCAATTAAGAAGATATATCCTGAAGGCATATATTATATTTGTGCATGAAAAGGTTATTATTCATTCCACTTTTATATCTTATTATTTTTTCGGTATCGGCACAAAAGGCAACCATCCGGTTAATACAGACAAAAAACGCAGGATTAACTGACTGGCAGATTCTGGATAATCAGAACAAATCTCTCTTCTCTGGAACCGGAAATATCGGGAATGATTCACTTACCTTCGGTCTTTATCCCGGTAAATATTACTTTTTCAGAGTCTCAGTTACCGCGATTAATAATCCCGATACAAGTTTATACTCGCTTCTGATTAATGGTGAACCAATCCTCCTGGTCAAATCAGCAATAGGTACCGGAGATCATATATTCCCTT
>JANYIW010000203.1 GCA_025358645.1 Bacteroidales bacterium | reverse complement strand
GTAAATTATTTTACCTTACACAACTTTGCTTTATTTTTTTGAACTTACCCTTAATCAATTAACCATGAAACAACCTTTAGCATTGGTCATTATGTTTATGACAATTGGCCTATTCTCATTTAAACCTCAGAACAAAGTGACTGGATTATCAATACCTTATGAAAAATACACACTGCCAAACGGTCTGACTGTTGTGCTCAATGTTGATAAATCTGATCCTATTGCAGCTCTGGCTGTCTATTATCATGTGGGATCCAGTCGTGAAGTCCCCGGGAAAACCGGGTTTGCACACCTTTTTGAACACATGATGTTTCAGAAGTCTGAGAATGTTGGAGAAGACCAGTTTTTCAAAAACATTCAGGGTTCAGGTGGAACATTAAATGGCAGCACAAATCAGGACAGGACCAACTATTATGAGATCGTCCCGAAAAATGCACTTGAAATGGCGATGTGGATGGAATCGGACCGAATGGGATACCTTACCAATACTGTTACGAAGAGAGCTCTGGTAAATCAACAGAACGTAGTTCAGAATGAAAAGCGCGAGAGCGTAGATAATGCAGCGTATGGCTTCAATCAGGGTCTGATCTCGAAAAATCTTTTTCCTAAAGGCCATCCGTATAGTTGGTCAGTAATAGGAGAAATGGAAGACCTTACAGGTGCCACAGTTGAAGATGTAAGAGCTTTCCATAAAAAATTCTATGCCCCTAACAATGCAACACTGGTAATTTCAGGAGATATAAATAAGGAAGAGGTTAAGGCCATGGTTACAAAATATTTCGGTGAGATCCCTTCAAGTGCAAATATTGAAAAGAGAAGTCCAATGCCCGTATCACTTGGATCTATAGTCAGGCTTTATCATGAAGATAATTTTGCAAAAGCACCACAACTTACAATGGTATTTCCAACTGTTGAGCGATATTCAAAAGATTCTTATGCTCTTAATTTCCTTGGGGACTTATTGGCCGGAACCAAAAAATCTCCACTCTTTGTAATATTGGTAAAAGAAAAAAAGCTTACATCAAGGGTTATGACAAGAAATGGCTCACAAGAGCTGGCTGGTAGTTTTACAGTATCTGTTACAGCGAATCCTGAAGTCAACCTTACTGATGTTGAAAAAGCAATATTTGAAGGTTTTGAGAAATTTGAAAAAGATGGTTTTACTGAAGAAGATCTTACACGAATTAAAGCCGGTTATGAAACCCGCTTCTATAATACCTTCGCAAGTGTACAGGGTAAGGCATTTCAGTTTGCAGAATATACAATGAATACAGGAGATCCGGAATACTATAAAAAAGATCTGGCAGCTATTCAGGCTGTTACAACAGCTGATGTAAAGGCTGTGTTTAACAAATATATTAAGGGAAAGAATTTTGTTGAAACAAGTTTTGTACCAAAGGGCCAAAAAAATCAGATTGTTACAGGCTCTGTAAATTCAGGCATTATTGAGGAAGATGTAACAAAAGCTGCTGAGGTCAAAGCTGAAACAACAACAGAGGATCCAATTAAGAAAACAAATGCAAAATTCGACAGATCATTAATGCCTGTAATCGGACCCGATCCTGAAGTAACAATCCCTACTCCATGGAAGGCATCTCTTGCCAACGGAATGAAGATATGGGGAATTGCACAAAATGAACTGCCTTTGGTACAATATTCAATAGTTATTGATGGTGGCCAGATGCTTGATAAGATTGAAAAAGCCGGTGTTGCAAACCTGGTAGCCGTAATGATGAATGAAGGAACCAAAAACAAAACACCTGAGCAGCTTGAAGATGCAATTGGATTGCTTGGGGCTTCAATAAGAGTAACTTCAGACAATGAAGACATTTCTGTAGAGGTAAGTTCGATGGCAAAAAACTTTGAGAAGACACTTGCCCTTACACAAGAGATGCTGCTTGAGCCAAGATGGGATGCTGAAGCGTTTGCACTGGCGAAGAGCCGTATAATAAATAATCTTAAGCGTAATGCTGCCAGTCCTGATTATCTGGCTTCAAATACACTTAACAAGTTGATGTTCGGAGATAATATCCTGGCAATAGATGCAACAGGGACTGAAGCCTCTGTTAAAGCAATTACAATTGATGATCTCAAAGAATATTATAATAAATATTTCTCCCCATCAATCTCCAAATTCCTTATTGTAGGAGATGTCGATCAGACAAAAGTTAAGGCAGCGCTTGCAGATCTGAATAAAAAATGGAAGCCTAAGGAAGTTATTATACCGCAGATTAAAGTACCGGGACCACCCGACAAATCACAGATCTATTTTGTTGATGTCCCGGGAGCAAAACAATCCGTTATTGCAATTGGTACGCCCTCTGTTCCGAGAACTGATGCCGAGTTCTATCCGGCAACTGTAGCGAATTATAAACTGGGAGGATCATTTAATGGACTATTTAACCTGATTCTAAGGGAAGAAAAGGGATTTACTTATGGCGCAAGGTCAAACTTCAGTGGAGCTAAAAACTATGGAACTTTCATTGCATCATCAAGGGTTCGTACAAATTCGACTCTTGAGTCTGTTACAATTTTCAAAACGGAGATGGAGAAATACCGGAAAAATATTCCTCAGGAGTATATTGACTTTACAAAATCTTCGCTTTTGAAGAATAATGCACTCAGGTTTGAAACGCTGGGAAACCTTCTTTCCATGCTTAATACGATGACATCATTCAATCTTCCTGACGATTTTATTAAGCAGGAAGAGAAATTTATAAAAGGTCTTACTATTGAAAAAGAGATGGAACTGGCAAATAAGTACATTGATCCTGCTAAAATGTACTATGTTGTTGTAGGAGATGCTAAAACCCAACTTGATGATCTTGAGAAAGTTGGATTAGGAAAACCGATTCTGGTAAAATAATAATTAAGTTTAATCTGAAAAGGCTGTCTGACTGGCAGCCTTTTTGTGTTAAGCTGTTTCAATTAATAATAATTTGTCTTAAATTTGCCCGCCGTTTCTTTCTGCACGACTTGCAAGACCTGCAAGACTGCCAGACAATTTTGCCCGGATGGTGGAATGGTAGACACGCAGGACTTAAAATCCTGTGACCATTACGGTTGTGCGGGTTCAAGTCCCGCTCCGGGTACAGAAAGCCTCGATTTATCGGGGCTTTCCACTTTTAGTAGGTGCAAATCAGGTGCAAATATTTATTTTGTAAAAACTCTAAATTGACTTATTTTTAATAATGAAAGTCAATATGAGTAAAACGCAATTTAAAGAGCTACTTGAAGAGTATATCTCAAACCTCGAAAAGGATTATGATTCTAATCAATCAGGGAACAGCAACCATCCAGCTTATTCTCTTATCCAGAACACCTATCAAAAGATTGAAGACAAATATTATTACCGAAAGTTAGGCTTTACCCTAATATACTTCTTATTCTGCGTAATATATATAGCAATAACAATTGCCTTCCCTTCTCTCCCACTGTCGTTCTTCATAGTATTCCCTTTTATGATCTTATTTTTCTTTTATATAGTAGTAACCAAACTTATTAAAACACCAGACTTAGTTGATATTATAAGTTTACTGATAGCATTGCTTCATTGACTGGAATTTTACTGAACGAACTTCATGGTTGTAAAAACCAGAAGCCCTGACCACATTTGGCTGGTCAGAGACTCTATATTAAGATGGTCAATATCAATTCATTATGGCCGGATAGGAATGGCATATCGACTCCTGCTAAGATTAGTCAGTATCACCGGCTTTTGTAGTTTGCATGTTCCTCAAATTTTAAACTTTAGTAGCGGATTATCAGCAATTACTGGAGTTTACCGGTACGGCATAGGCATTCTATGGACTTGGGAGCAACAGTTATTAGTGGTCTTCTACCGAAGTTAATTCAACAACCGCCTGGTATTGCAATCTGAGTGACCAACAAAACGAGGTATATTGAGACTGCAGAAAGAAGCAGAATGGAATTCCTGTTCGTTGTCTCAAAGATCACTTAACAGCAAAAATGTCTTATAATGGTCACCTTTCATTTTACCACTTAAATCTATATACTCTGAAACACATCTTTATTTAATTCTCATTTTCTTAAGAAAGTAGTTTTGTGGTTTAAACAGTTGTTTAAATAATATGTCCTTTCTATCGCTGAAGTATGCTTCAGGATTCAAACTCGAATTGAAAATATATTCATCTTTACTGCTTCCTTCATAGCATTTAATTGAAAAACTTAATGAATCTATCCCTTGAACTAACATCTGATACGCAGGATTTGAGATTGGTGTAAAATCATCTTTGAATTCCTGGCCGTGCATTAATGCAAGTGAATTAAGATAATTACGTACCATCAATGAATCAGCTTTCTGACTGCCCGAATACCATATTGAATCTTTTTTGATCAGAGTATAGCTGCTGTCGGCTGGGTATATATAGCTTATACTAGCTATTTCATTCTTGTTAGAGCGTAAGAAAGCTTTATCCCTCCAGTCTTCGAACTTTATATTAAATGAAAACGGAATTAAACCATCAACTGCATACACTTCTTTATGATTATAAAGTCTTACATAAGTTGTCATTTTAATATTGTTCCCGCTAAATCCTCCGTTTGGTTTATCTGGTTTTTTAAAGTCGAGTTTCCCTATCATAATATCAGCAAGTATTTTCCCTTTACTAGTTAAAAACCTGATTCGTGTCGCAAGACTGTCTGTCAGGTTGAATTCCTTCCATCTTGACTGATTAATCGCTGCGAGGCTTTGAGGCTTAATATTAAGCACTTCACTGAATATATTCTGAACTGCTCCAGCTTCTGTGGCAGACATTATTTTACCCTGCTGAACTATCCATTTATCACTGCTCCTGATGAATTCAATTGTGTTTCCATCGCTTATCCTGTTATTCAGAATAATTTTAATTACTGCTGAAGTATCGAAATCAATGATATGTGTTTTAAATGTCGTCGTTTCTTTCGGAATTTTTACCAGTAATGTCAGAATCAGAATTGTAACGAGCCCTGATAGCAGGTATAACAGTCTTTTATTATTGAACCTTTTACTCATTATCCACCTCCATTCTCTTTATTCGTTTCCTGTGGTTAAGTTGGATTCTTAATAACCCATAAATAATTATCAGAATAATCGGAGTAAGAAAATTAAACCATTTTAAGAATGCAATGGTGCTATTCTCCAGATGTTTCAGCGGGCGTGAAGTTATCTCCTTAGTTCTAAGTTCAATTAAACCGGTATCGTCTGAGAGCCAGTCGATTGAGTTCACCAGAAGATTAATATTATCTTGTGGTAATTGATTTCTGCGCTGTGAAGTTCCGACAGCGAAGTCCCCATTTGAAACAAGAACCATCCTTGAGTTATTGTTACCTGATAAATTCCCCTCAAAAATACCTGCTACCACCAGGGAAGACATGGAGAAATCACTTAACTGCCATTCTTTCTGCATATCAAATTGGAGTGGAGTCTTTAGACTACCTGATTTATCAGAGGAAAAAGCAATCGGAGTAAATTTTATTAAACTGTCTCCGGAAAAAATTATCGGACTAGCAAACTGTAAACTAACAGATTCAAGGCCTTTAGTTATGGGATTATCTGCAAACTTATGGATTATTGGTAAGTAAGGAAACTTTATGGAGTAATTACCCTGAAGTTGCTGGATTTCGACGGATCCGCAACTGGCATCAATAATGAAATTATCGTTGATACTTATTCCTCGTTTCCTCAGCCAACCTTCCATTCCGACACTTACGGCCGTGCCGCTTCCATTTGTAAAGTTTTCTGCTACACGGTTCACAGCTAAAAAGAGGTTTCCTCCCCTGGCAAGATATTTATCCAATATCAATAATTGAGTGGGAGGGATTGTGTCTTTTGGTCGGATGATTGCGATTGTCTTAAATCTATCGGGAATGTTGGTAGTATCGGACAATGTAAGGGGTTCGACATTGTAAAGAACACTTAATTCATTATAAACCTGCATAATATCACTGATAAATGGTTCTCCATGTCCTTGTATCAAGGCAATTGAAGGTTTAGCAGTTACAGCGAGTTTTTTAATAGCTGTTGACAGAGAATACTCCATAGCTGAACCGGGTTGAAAGAAAGGTATTATTTCTTTTTCTTTGCCCATGGAAACCATTGCTCCAAGAAAAGCTTTTTGTTTTTTTACCTGGTCCTTTTCTCTTACATTTATCATGATAGGATGAATACCATTTTGAATGGCCTCTTTCTCCATTTCATCACTTTCATTTGGATTAATAAACCTGTACACAACCATTCCTTTAGACCTGTCTCCGTATTCTATAAGAAGATCCCTGAGTTCACCAGATATATCTCCTATTCTGGAAGGCAGGTTTTTAGAAAAATATACTATAACAGTAACCGGCTTGTCAAGACTAATCAGAATATCCTTTGTTGCTTTGCTAAGAGTGTATTCTTTAGTTTTGGTAAGATCAAGTCTGAACTTATAGTTTTCAGATAGTATACTAACTATGATTACAATAACTGCTACTAAGATTATGGTAGTGGATATTTTTGTAGTTTTCCTCATATTTTCTTCTGATATTTCAGATCTTAATTGAACGCATTTCGTCTTGAAAGAGATACCTCAGTAAGGAACAATCCCATGAAAATGATTAATCCAAAATAGACCAGGTCCTTAGAGTCTACTACACCTCGGGAAAGACTTTCGAAATGATTGCTGACACTCAAATAGTTGATTACTTTTCCGAAAGATCCGGTCATGTCGCCTGCAATTATTGCAAAAATGAAATGGAAGAACAAGCCTATAAACAAAGCTGATAAAAAAGCTACAATCTGATTATTTGTAATACTGCTTGCAAACATACCAATGCTTGTGTAAGCTGCACTCATCAGGACTAATGCTATATAGCCGCATACAGTACTTCCGGAATCTATATTACCTAATTTTGAAATCGTTATTACCCATGGTAAAGTAAATAACAGGGCAATTGCTATCAAAATGAGTGTTGCAAAATATTTACCAAGAATCACCTGCCTGTCGGTCACTGCTTTCGTAAGAAGCATCTCAATTGTTCCTGTTTTCTTTTCTTCAGCGATCAACCGCATTGTCAGGGCAGGTATAAAGAAAAACAAGGTCCAATACGCTATTGAGAAGAAGGATTGCAGGCTTGCCTGTCCGGTCATAAATATATCTGATCCTGAGATCCAGGTGAAAAAACCACTGAATCCAAGAAAGAGAATGATTATTATATAGGCTATTAGTGAATCAAAAAATGAACCTAATTCCCGTTTTGTGATAATCCAGATTGTTCTCATCATAAAAAGTTTTAATTCATTGTAAGATCTCTGAAGATATCTTCAAGTTTTGTTTCAAAAGGAGTCATTTCAGTAAGCACCCAATTGTTTTCTACACAAAGTCTGAATATTTCACGTTTTACATTTATGCCAGAGCAATGAATATTGAACCGGTTTAGATGACGATCTGCAAATTCGACCATGGAAACTGATGGGATAGATGAAATAGATTTGAATACAAGATCAGGTTCCCCATCCTCAATCTTCACTTTAAGAATATCTGAACCCTGCGCCTGGTTTCTCAGCGACTGGGCAGTTCCGTCCGCAACAATTTTGCCTTTATTTATTATGAAAATTCTGTCGCACGTTGCCTCCACCTCAGGCAGAATGTGGGTACTAAGAATAACGGTTTTTTCGCTTCCCAGTTCGCGGATTAGTTTTCTTATTTCCACAATTTGGTTAGGATCCAGTCCTGATGTTGGTTCATCCAGTAATAGAATTTCCGGTTCATGGATTATAGCCTGAGCCAACCCAACACGCTGTTGATATCCTTTTGATAATTCCCCGATTTTCTTATGCTTTTCACTTTTGAGTCCGGTTATTCTGATCATTTCAGTAACACGTTCGTTTATCCTGCTTTTTTCAATTCCCTGAATTTTAGCGCAGAAATTCAGAAAATCAATAACTGGCATATCGTGATATAATGGATTGTTCTCCGATAAATATCCAATATGCTTTTTAATATCATAATAATTATCTGAAAGCAATTTACCCCCGATATAAACTTTCCCTTCATCGGCGGTAATATAACTTGTAATCATTTTCATAGTTGTGGTTTTACCAGCTCCGTTGGGACCAAGAAAGCCTAAAATTTCGCCGGTGGCGACTTTGAGTGAAATATTATCAACTGCTATCTGATTTCCATATCTTTTTGTAAGGTTCTCAATTACAATATCCATAAGTAATTATTTTAAGGAACAACTTATCCAAAATCGGGTGTCAAATTAGATAACGGAAAGGAGGATAGGAAATATTATGAGTTAAATATTCCTTAATATTCTGATCTTCCGATGATAGCCCAGATCAGACTTAATTTAAATTGTTGCTTTTAATAGAAACAGACTTATATTAGACTCTGAAATTTACATGAACCAAAATTTACACAAGCGATGATGCTAGATAAGCATACCTCCAAATATCAGGATTACGACCACAAGTACCAGTAACCCTATTACCTTTCCTTAAACTGATACGATTTTTAACATCAGAATAAGTAGAACTACCAGCAAAACAGTGAGAAGTATCTTTTTTACGGTCTTCATTTTATTTAAAAACTTATAAATTGTATAGGTAAGAGGATAGAATATCCTAAGAACCTGCATCCGAAAGCGATGACTATGTTGAAAGTACAAACTGGCTTGAAATTATTCATGCCAGTTCCATAACGCTATATCTATTGTCAGTGCAGAGACATGAAACTCCATTTCCAGCTCTTTAAAAAATAATGATCAACCAATTTTATGAACTGGTTAAAAATCCCGATTGAGAAAATAAGAGATTCTACAATCTGACAGTTCTATTTATTTTTTCTCTGAGACTTTATTCTCATCCTCATTTTTCGCTGGCTCATCATCAAGGCGTGAAGCTTTTTTAAATTCTTTCATACCTTGACCAATTCCCTTCATTAATTCTGGAATTTTTCTTCCGCCAAATAACAATACAACAACAAGCAGAATTAAAACCAGGTGCATTGGACTACTAAAATCTAACATAATAATTTAATTTTAAGGTTCTTTATAAAATATTGTTTTTTACTGATCCATCAACATTACTGGGTTCTCTATAAATTTTTTCGACTTCTGGTTAATATCTCTGAAACCTACTGTAACCCGTGATTTCTGTTTATTCAGGTTTATAAATTAAATTGAAAAACAATTGTCAAAAGTAGAAGTATATTTCAATTGTAATACAAATTCCAGATTATTAATTTTTGATGGTCTGTTATGAAAATTTACTAACTCCATCTTATCAATTTCTTATTCAGCTAAAACGATTATTTACTTGTATTCTTTTTGCTTACAATACTCTCAAGATTAAAAACCTCTTTTGATTTAAATTAATATCTTTAGGTCTATGAAATATTGAATCAGCTGGACCAAGAATTAAAAGGAGAACAAAATGAAATATAAAATTGTAAAATTATTCGCATTAACATGGTTTTGCGTCGGGTTAACTGGGCTTCATGCACAATCAATGAAAGATATAGATGGCAACTTATACAAAACAGTAACTATTGGCACTCAAATTTGGATGGCTGAAAATCTGAAAACTACGAAGTATAATGATGGTATTGCTATTCCCTTAGTCACAGATGATAAGGAGTGGGGAGAATTAACTACTCCAGCGTACTGTTGGTATAAAAATGATTCAAAGTCTAAAAATACTTTCGGTGCTTTGTATAACTGGTTCACGGTTAATACGAATAAATTGTGTCCTAAAAATTGGCATGTACCTACCGATGCAGAATGGACAACCCTTACAACTTATTTGGGAGGCGAAAATGCTGCGGGTGGCAAATTAAAAGAAAAAGGTATTGTCCACTGGGAAAGTCCAAATGTTGATGCAACAAATGAAAGTGGGTTTACTGCTATATCAAGTGGTGATCGGAAATATGATGGAACATTTGATCTCTCTAGCTCAAATATCATTTATTTTCGCTCCAATGGATATTGGTGGAGCTCTACTGAAGTATATGCAGCTAATGCCTATTACAGACGATTGTATAACACATTTGGCGATGTGTACAGAAGTCCCAGCACTAAACAATATGGTTATTCTGTTAGATGCTTACACAATTAAGTTGATCTAACAAATTCACAATTTGAATTAAATACAACGCTTTGGGTTTGTCTTGCTTTGGGAAGATACTTAGCTAATAATTTGTGGAGTTACAGCAGTGGAGGTAATATTCTGCAGCGTATGCCTTGTTAATAATATTCTTTACTATAATTCCCAAGAAACACTTGTAATCATTCCTTGTCGGTAAGCATTCGGCGAACCACGGGTATGCAGCAATCTGATCCAGGCTTATCCTGGGATGTTTAATTTTTAGTACAAGTTTGTTGGAGTTCTTTGAAGTACTTTAGAAAATGATTGGACTGTTCAACTTTTTCCAAGGATATCCAGTAATTATTGGATTTGTATTGGAGTCTTCTGAAGTTCACGTGCTGCCTTCCAGTTATGAGGCAGGAGTTCTGCCAGATCAAGGCTATAATCGTTGTTATAGTAAGGTATCCGTGTTATCACATCAGTCAGCCACTCCCGGGGATTTACATCTGTTGCAGCACAGCATCCAAGAAGCGAGTACATAATTGCTGCATTCTCTGCCGCATCGTGATTACCACAGAACATGTAATTCTTCCTCCCAAGTTTATGGAAAGCTTTCCATAAACTGGGTTATGTAAACTAAATGATTATGGAAAGCGACATTTTGTTAAATGCTAATAATCAGGATTATAACACATATAATAACTCATATCGCTTTACATAATATTTCGTCACTTTAGAAGCTCTTTAGCCATCCAAGCAAGTTATTGTTATTTTCCCAAATTGGGTTTTCCTTTGGCATGACATCAGCGTATGCTTTTTCAATCGCTTCTCTCTTTTGTCGGGAATCTGCTCTTGCATAGATTTCAGTTGTCTGAACAGAAACATGCCCAAGTATATCTCGAATATATACTAAATTTACCCCTGCCTGCAAAAGATGCATGGCTTTGGAGTGTCGTAACGAATGGCAACTTAACTTATCGGGAATCAATTCGGGCTTATTCAATCGGGCTTTTTCTGCATATTTTAACAATATATGAGTAACGCCGGGTCTTGTCAGTTTTTCTTGACGACTGTTGGAGAACAGTGGGTGCATTCTTAGTGGTGGCGTTAAAAGGCGGTGCTCATTCAAGTAGCTTTTTAAGATTTTTACTTGATTCTCTAGCAGAGGCACAATCCGTGTTTTGTTTCCTTTGCCAGTAATCTGTATGGTGGATGGTTTGTCAAGTCTTATCACTGAAGGAGTCAGATCTATTATTTCTTGAACTCTTGAACCCGTGTCATACATAAGAGACAGAAGAGCCAGATCACGTCGTCCTTTTTCTGAGGTAAGATCCGGTTGCTCAAGAAGTAATTTAATACCTTCTGTGGTGAGATAATTTATTGCGGTATGCTTGGTCTTTTTTAGCTTGATAGACATTATACTCTGATACTCATACAGATTGTCTGGATTTTGATATTGCATGAACCGAAAGAAAGAGTGTAATGTTGCCAGTCGTAAGTTCCTGGTTGTATCACTGCATTTCCGCTCTGTTTGAAGCCAGTCAAGGAATGCCACAACAGATTCTTTGGTTATCGATTTCAGGTAGAGTTTCTCTGCCTTTATATTACGTATCCGATCCATGAACGTTATAAACAGAACAAAGGCATCCCGGTAGGTGGTGATCGTATTAGAACAGGATCCCCTTTCGTGAGACAAATACCTTGTCAGGTAATCTGTCAGATATTGAGAGAAATCAGTTGGTTTCATGACTTCTTAGTTCAGGGAACACATTCAGACAGACCATATCAATATTTTTCAGTAATCCGGGATACATCTCCGCTGTAAGTCTTACATAAGAGTCAGTAGCGCTTAATGACTGATGGC
>JANYIW010000146.1 GCA_025358645.1 Bacteroidales bacterium | reverse complement strand
AAAGCTAATATTCTATGGACCTAACAATTATTTAGATATGAAAAATACTGCCAATAAACCCGAAAATGAGAAAGGACCTTATGAAATAGCCAGAAATTGCCGTCATTATGCTATGTGTAAAATTGATTTTCTTGGTAGTGGTGTATGCGAATCAGGTCTTGAAAAACATTTCGTGAGCTACTTTCCCCAGGGAAGGATGATACTTTATGAAGCGCTGGCAGAGAAAAAGATTTCTATAACTGAAAAATGTATTGAGATCGCAGATAGTTGTAATTTATGCGGTAAATGCGATTACCAGTGTTACTTCCTTAATGAGATGCGTCCTACAAAAGTAATGGAGGCGTTAAAAAAGCACGTCGGGACATTTATCGCAAACGGGGGAAAAGTAAAACCGGCTAAAGATGACAAAATACTGGGTGAAATAAAAAAAATTGTGGGTGACAACTGGGCTACTAATGATGAGGCAATATTAATAACCTATTCTCACGATCTCAGTCCTATTTCTGAGCCTAAAACTCCAGATTACGTGGTAATGCCGTATACAAAGGAAGAAATTGCTTCACTTGTGAAACTATTTAACAAAAATAAAATCACTTACACTCTTCGTGGCAATGGTCAGAATCTTCTTGGATTTGCTATAAATGAAGGAGCAATCATCGACGTTAACAGAATGAAGACAATTGAATTTGATGAGAAGAACTGGCTTGTAAAGGTGGGGCCCGGAGTAGCCGCATTTGATCTTCAGAAACAAGCCGGTAAAAGGGGGTTCAGAATAAATGCATCTGAGCCAGCAGCCCTCCTCTGTGCCAATATTATGTGTTCAGGTATTATGTCCACTTTTTCTACAACTTATGGAATAAATGCCGATAATTTTATTGATGCAGAATTTATTGATAAAGAGGGTTCTTTCTTTAGTTTAAATGATACTTCTTCCCCTAATCTTTTTTCATATAAAAATCTGCAACATAAAAGCTCTCCCGGCATTTGTGTTTCAGCCAGCATAAAACTTCATCCTGTTACGAATGACGAAAGTGGTATCCTCGTACCCTTTCAGACTCTCGATAACGCCCTTGATTTTATAAAAGATTGTTCAGTCAGGCATATAGGACTTGCTTTAGGAATCGTCGGAGTTGAATATATATCTGTATTCCTCTCTCCTACTAAAAAATCAGCCGCTGAAGTAAAAGATATATTTCTTAATAAATTAGATATACCTTATATTGTTGTCGTAATCGGAGATAAATTCGCAATCCGCACCATCAATGAAATGGGATTCCCCTACTTTGACCAGCGACTTTTTAATGCGCTTTATCTGGGATTACCATCGCTGAAATCAGCGGATTGGCTGAATATGATAAAGGAACTATCTGATGATGAACCCTATTCGTACTTACGAATTAAAAGTTTTGCAGATCTCTTAGAAACTGCACTCGCTCCCTCTCCTGCTTTGTACTCTCAGGAAATTGATCCCGAATTAAGGCCATTTTTTGAAAAACTCTTCTCAAGGGAGGAAATGACCAATCTCGTATGGCTTAATATGAACAGGATAATGAGTACAAAGTTAGGTCGCAGAAAGCCTTTTTTACCTGTACTTATTTATCTGCCAATAGATAATGTATTAGTTAATGAGCTTAACGACAAGTTCAGACTTATTGCTGACAAGCACCAGATTGACAATGATTTCGGTTTCATTACTCCAATAGATAATGGGAAAAGATGCATTTTTGAATATGATTACTTCTATGATCATACGAACCCCGATGAGATCGACAGAATTCGAAAGGCAGCAACCGAAGCAAATATTCTGATTGATGAGTATTCTAAAAAAACCGGCACAGTAAGAGGGCATCCTTATGTTTTATACCAGGGATTCAGCAGAAAAGAGAATTTATTATATTCATAAATAAAACCTGAAGATTTGATATTCAAAAATAAACCAACAATAGCCTTAACAGGAGCAACAGGTTTTTTAGGCAGCCACCTTATGGCTTCTATGCTTTCAGAAGGCTATAGACTGGTAGTACTTGGACGTTCTTGTAAGGAAGAGACATTAAAGCAAAGAATCTCCAAACTGTTAAAATGGTTCGGAATTGAAGAATTGGTTAGCCAACTTGAGTTAGTGGAAATTGATTTTCTTAAACCGATGCTTGGCATGCCGGAAGAGAAATATAAGAATCTTTGCACAAATACTGAGCAGATAATCCATTGTGCTTCAGATACAAGCTTTTCTGAGCGAAAACGCGACTTAGTATTTAAATCAAATGTGAACAGTCTGGAAGGAATTCTTGAATTTGCTGCAAATGCAGATGTAACGTTTTTTCATTATATAAGCACAGCGTATGTTGCAGGCGCTAATGTTACTGTTTGCAAAGAATGCCTGTCATCATCTGCTGATTTCTTAAACGTATATGAAGAGACCAAAGCACAGGCTGAAAATATTATTGCTGCATTCTGCAATAAGAATTCCATACCTTTCACAATAATACGGCCATCTGTTGTTTATGGCGATTCGCACACTGGACGGTCTCTCCGGTTTAATGCATTATATTTTCCTATTCAATCAGTAAAATATATCAGTGAAATTTATCTGAATGATATAAAAAATAATGCCGGGAAGAAATCAAAACAATATGGAATATTCCTTGATGAAGAAGGTTTCCTTTTTTTACCCCTGAGAATATATTTGCCTAAAGAGGGAGCTCTTAACATCATCCCTGTAGATTATTTTGTTAATGCCACTGTGAAGATAATTGCCAATCCATCTCCTGGCGGAATTTATCATCTTACAAATAATTCCCGGACAAAGTTGGAAAAGGTATCCGTCTACAATGAACAATTTATGAAGATTAAAGGGGTTGAGATTATTTATGGCAGATCGGCAGACAATGTTTTACGCAATCCTGCTGAAGAACTGTTTGATCGTTTTATAGAACCATATCGCTCATATTTATCCGACAACAGAGTATTTGAAAGAACAAACACTGACCTGGTTACTGATAATTTGCAACCTCCTGAATTTACTTATGAGATATATAAAACCTGCATGAAATATGCAATAAGCGTTAACTGGGGACAATCGATTTTTTAATTATGGCCAAGGTATTGCTAATTAACTCCAATAGATTCAAACACCCCTGGCCGGTAATACCATTCGGACTTTGTTACATAGCAACTGCCCTGGAAACTGATGGAAATAATGTCTGTTTTCTCGATTTGTGTTTTTCTACAGATTGTGAGCATGATATACAAAAAGCAGTGCTGAATTTTATACCTGAAGTAATAGGAATTAGTATAAGAAACATTGACGATACAGGTGGATATAACATCTATTTTTTATTGGAAGATGTTAAAAATGATGTCATTGATTATTGTAAGAAAGAATTTAAGGGTCCTATAGTTATCGGGGGGCCATCAGTTGGGATCAGTGGACGGGAGATGCTTGATTATTTTGACCTTGAATATGCCATACGCGGTGACGGGGAAGCTGTGATGCCTGAATTTGTAAAACGAATTGAGAACCAGCAGCCTCTGGAAGGGTTAAAAGGGCTGATTATTCGCAGAGAAAATAAAATTATCGAGGACAATGAACCTTTTCGGGTTCAGGATTTGGATTCGCTGTCTTTTCCTAAACCTGCGCGCTATCTCGATCTGCAACAGTACCGTCGCTTTGGGTCTCCCGTACACATACAGACCAAGAGGGGATGTGCCTTCAGGTGTTCCTATTGTACATATAATAAAATTGAGGGGAAGAAATATCGGTTAAGGAATCCATTACTTATTGCGGATGAAATAGAAAATCTTGTTAGAGAAACTGGCATAAATCATATTGAATTTACTGACAGTATTTTCAATATGCCTCTACCGCATGCAAAAGAAGTATTAAGGGAACTTATCAGGAAAAAACTTGATCTACGGCTGCATACCATGGGCCTTTCTCCTGCTGCTATTGACGAAGAACTTCTGGATCTGATGAAAAGTGCAGGATTTAATGAAGTTGATATCGGCGCTGAGTCAGCATCTGATGATGTGCTTAAAAGTCTGGCCAAAGATTTTAAACGCGAAGATGTTATTAAAGCAGCAAATCTTCTAAAAAGTAAAAAGATTCCTGTAACCTGGTTCATCATGCTTGGCGCTCTTGCAGAAACACGCGAAACTGTATTTGAGACTTTGAATACAATAGGGGAAATTGCTTCAAAATGGGATTTGGTTTTTGTCGCAACAGGGGTGAGAGTATATAACGGCGCCCCCATAGCTGATGCTCTCATGGAATCTAATATATATTGTACCAGTGACAATTTTTTACACCCTGTAAAACTTGAACCGGAGAAAATAAGCCTGAAGGAGATCCATTCAATAGCAAAAAGATTCTCTTTCCGGTTCCCCAACTTTTATTTTTATGAAAAAGAACACATAATTCCCGGATGGCTTCTTATTACAGGTAATGTTTTATTAAAGATTTTTCATTCCCGCCAACCTGTTTGGCGATTACTCATATTATTAAGAAGAATTGGACGTTTTCTTGGAATAAGTCTGGCAAAAAGAATTATTTTCCAACTGAAAATCCGCTTTTCGGATAAGACAAGTCCAATAACAAACGGGTTTTCGGTTATCAGAAAGGAATTAAATCCGGATAAATAATAAAATGAAGAGAGTTTCTGAAGAAATCTACAGTCGTATAGACAACAACATTTATAATATAGATGGAGACAGATGGTGGCAACCTGATTTTTCACTCAACCTGTTAAGGGCATTATATAACCCATTCAGAGTTGGGTATGCAAAAAAACTTTTTGAGCAATTAATTAAAATTAACATTGAAAAATTAAGTGCCCTTGAAGTGGGATGCGGCGGTGGAATATTATCTGAAGAGATTGCAAAGATGGGTTTTATTACTACAGGTCTCGATCCTTCAGAACAATCATTAAATATTGCTATAAAACATGCTAATGATAACAACCTGAAAATTAAATATGAGTCAGGTACAGGCGAGAATTTACCTTTTCAGAAGGATTCTTTCGATGTAGTATTTTGTTGCGACGTACTGGAACATGTTCATGATTTGCCGAAAGTAATCTCTGAGATTTCCCGTGTTCTGAAAGACGGAGGCATATTTATTTATGATACCTTCAATCGAACTCATTTAAGTAAAATAAGTATTATCAATATTCTGCAGGAGTGGAAGCGGTGGGCTATCATGCCACCAAATCTTCATGTCTGGGAAATGTTCATCAAACCTTATGAAATAAGATCTTTATTAGAAGAAAATCACCTGGAATGGAAAGAACACCGTGGAATAAAGCCTGGCATTTCATATATAAAAATGCTTCATTATCTTCATAAAAGAGCAATTGGAGAATTAACTTATGAAGAATTCGGAAAGAAATTTTATATGGTTGAAAGCAGAAGTACGCAAATTATGTATATGGGATATGCTGTCAAATCATTTCCCCTTTAGTTGCATATAAATTAAAATAACACCGGCAACGGTCATAAGGACTAAAGCAGCAAGCCCAAGAATATTAGATATTTTCCCGTTTGTCTTCTTACCCATTATTTTTTTATTGTTTGAAATATGGAGAATCATTGCAATTAAAACCGGGGCAGTCAACCCGTAAAGAATTGCCGAATAAATCAGTGCCTTAACCGGTGAAATGCCAATGTAATTCAATAATAGTCCCAGAATCAATGAAATGGCAATTACGATATAAAATGCTTTTGCTTTTTCAAATTTTTTATCCAACCCTTCTTTCCAGCCAAATGATTCGGTTATAATGTACGAAAGGGAACCACTCAAAACTGGAATGGCTAGTAATCCTGTGCCTATAATTCCTATAGAAAAAAATAAATAAGATGCATTCCCTGCCAATGGTTTCAATGCCTGTGCTGCCTGTTCTACTGTGTCAATCTTGTGAATACCCCCATTAAATAAAACCGACCCTGTGGTGAGAATGATAAAGAACATAACAAGGTTTGAAAACAGCATCCCAAAATCGACATCTTGCCGCATTTCATTCATTATTCTTTTATTTACTACTAATTTTTTCTTTCTTTTTTCTTCCACTTCCATCGTAGCCTGCCAGAAGAAAAGATAGGGCGAAATGGTTGTTCCAAGAATAGCAACAAGAATACTGATAAAATCCTTGTCAAATCTTATTGTTGGGATAAAGGTGGCTTTCAAAACCGCCATCCAATCCTGTTTATATAAAAACGGAACCATCAGATAAACCAAAAGAATGAGACAGAGATATTTCAGAACAGCTGCTATTCTCTGATAAGGCAGGTAAATAATTAATATTAAAAGTACTACGGTAAATATTATGCTGAAATATGTTGCTTTTATTGATGGAAACAGCAGATTTCCTACAGCGCCCATTCCGGCAATATCAGCGCCGATATTCATTACAATAGCAGGAAAACTAAACAACAACATTAAATATAAAACAGGTTTTGAATAATTACTTTTGAGGTTTCCGGCTAATCCAAGCGAGGTTACCAGACCTATTCTTGCGCACATTTCCTGAATGGAAGCCATAAGTGGAAATGTAATAAGTGCAGTCCAGAGCGTTGAAAGTCCATAGGCAGCGCCTGCCTGAGAATAGGTTGCAATTCCTGAAGGGTCATCATCGCTGGCCCCTGTAACAAGACCAGGGCCAAGTATTTTCCAAAAACGGAATAGTTTGGATGAGTTTTTTATCATGTGATGAACTTTATTTATCTAATTGAGTCTTCATTAAAACATCAGTTAAAATTTTGTATCCTATCTGGTGATGCCAGCCAGATCACGTATCACAACAGATGCACATGCTATTCCAAAAGCTGCCGGCATATAGGATATAGTTCCAACGATTGAAGCTTTGTTTTGTTCTCCATTTGTGGCAATTACTTTCGATTTATCAATCTTTTCCGGGGAATATACTGCTGTAAAACCTTCCCTTATACCAAGCCTGTGAAGTCGTTTTCTCAATATCCGTGCGAGAGCACAATCGGTAGTCTCTGAAATATCGGAAATACTTACTCTTAAAGGATCAAATTTCCCGCCAGCTCCCATAGAACTTACGATAGGAAGTTTTCTTTCCATACTGCGAAAAAGAAGCTGTATTTTAGGAGAAAGTGTGTCGATAGCATCAATCACATAATCAAAACCCTTATCTATTATCTCTATAATTCTGTCATCCATAATATATTCCTGGATGACAGTGAGTCTGATATCCGGGTTAATGTCTAAAATCCTTTGCCCCATTACCTCAGCTTTGGCCATACCTTCCGTACTCTTAAGCGCCTGTAACTGCCTGTTCCTGTTAGTAGGATGAATATTATCGCCATCAACAATTGTCATCGATCCCACTCCCGACCTGCATATCATCTCTGCAGCAAATGCGCCCACTCCTCCCAGTCCTACAACCAGTACATTTGCATTTTTAAGTCTTTTCAACTTCTCATCATCCAGAATTAATTCTGTTCTTGTCAGCCAATCCGCCATCTATTGAAATTTTTCAGGATTATAGATTTCAATTCATCTACAGAAAGATCAAGATCGGATGCAACTTTATCATAAATATTTTTAATATCGACATCTGCACCATCCGTTTCCAGAAATATCCTGTCTGCCGGCAAATGTCTTAAAAGATCCCCTGACCCTGGTCTGAGAACAAAATCGAACCAGAAAGAAAGATACATCCCTCTGGATATCAGCTGAGTCGCCAGTTTCACGTTTCCCCTGTAACCATGAATGAGCCATGACATTTCAGGCTTTAATTTTTTATGAACAGCCAATAACTCGTCCCATGCTCTGACACAATGAACAACAACAGGTTTTCTTATCTTTTCCGAAATAATTATCTGATCTTCAAAGGCTCTGCACTGAAGCTCGGGAGAAGGTCCTCTCAGCCTGTCAAAACCAGCCTCCCCAATTGCTATTATATCAGGATGACTGATTAAACTTTCAACTGAAACAATCTGCTGTTTATAGTTACCTTCATTAAGAAACCATGGATGAATACCATACGTATACGCTACACCTGCAACCGCTACCGGTATTTTTGATTCATGTGCCATCAGGCTTTCAAGGATAAAGATCCCGGAAGATGGTGTGCCACCATGAACATGTATATCAATAAAATCTCCGTTCTGCGGAAAATACATTTCTTTTATTTACTTAACAGAGCAACGCCTGCATCAATGCGTTTCAGGGTTTCATCTTTCCCTATCCAGCTTATAATATCAAATATATGCGGGCCCCTTAAAGCGCCGACAATTACCAGTCTGAAGGCATTCATTATTTCTCCTGTGTTATAGCCATTTTTCTCAATCCAGGCTTTAATAACCGGTTCAGTAGCTGAAACCGAAAAATCAGTCGCCTCCTCAAGCAATGTTCTGAGCTCCATCAGAAGTCTTGAAGAATCCTCTTTCCACCTTTTTTTAACAACTTCCTGATCATAAATTTCCGGGGCTTTAAAAAAGAAATCTGACTGTTCCCAAATATCTTTTACGAAACTTACCCTCTCTTTAACCATTCCAATAAGAGACTCCAGTCTTATGATATCACCATGATAACCGCGTGCCCTCAGAAACTCCCTGAACTCTATGGCAATCTGAGTATTAGTTTTGGTTTGAAGGTATTGGTGATTAAACCATTTTGCCTTTTCAGGGTCAAACCTTGAGCCTGACTTACCAACTCTGTCAATTGAAAAGGAATTAATAAGTTCATCCATCGAAAATAATTCCTGTTCAGTTCCCGGATTCCAGCCAAGCAAAGCAAGCATATTAATAAAAGCATCAGGATAATATCCATCCTCCCGATAACCCTTAGATGTTTCGCCATAAGGCCAGAACAGCGGAAAAACGGGAAATCCCATTTTATCTCCATCGCGTTTACTTAGTTTACCTTTTCCATCGGGCTTCAATAGTAATGGCAGGTGGGCAAAAAGAGGCGGATCCCAGCCAAAAGATCTGTACAACAGAATATGGAGCGGTAATGAGGGGAGCCACTCCTCCCCGCGGATTACATGGCTGATCTTCATAAGATGATCATCAACTATGTTTGCCAGATGATAAGTCGGCATGCCGTCTGACTTGAATAAGACCTTATCATCGAGGGTTCCGGTATTTACTACAATTTGTCCACGGATAATATCATCAAAATGGATATCTTCATTATAGGGCATTTTGTACCGTATAACATAAGGTTCTCCCTTATCAAGTTTTTCTCTCCATTCAGCTTCCTTTAGAGATACTGAGTTAATCAGTGAAACTCTTTCTTCAGCATTATAAATAAATGTTTTTCCGGCTTTCTCTGATTCGCGTCTAAGCGTTTCAAGTTTTTCTGGAGTGTCAAAAGCATAATATGCATCGCCTTTATCTATAAGGGTATCTGCATATTGTCTGTAAATAGCTTTCCGGTCACTCTGTCTATAGGGACCAAAATTTCCACCCTCCCTGATTCCTTCATCGACAATGATTCCACACCATTCAAGAGCTTCCATAATATATTCTTCGGCGCCCTCAACGAATCTTGCCTGATCTGTATCCTCGATCCTTAAGATAAAAGTCCCGCTATTCTTCTTTGCAAAAAGATAGTTGTAAAGAGCGGTTCTTACACCACCGATATGCAATGGACCTGTAGGACTTGGGGCAAAGCGCACTCGTACTTCGTTCATATTATGGTAAATCATTTAACTTGAATGCAAATATAGACAAACCCGATTACATAACGAAAATCAGGTTTTGAACTCCGGATTTGTATTAATTTAGCGCCAATAAAAATACCTCGATATGAATAAGATGAAAGCGCTTGTTAAAGCCAGACCTGAAAAAGGATTATGGATGGAGGAAGTTCCGATACCGGAGCCAGGTCTTAACGATGTCATTATAAAGGTCAAAAAGTCTGCTATTTGTGGTACCGATCTTCATATTTATGGATGGGATGCATGGTCACAAAAAACAATACGGACCCCAATGATCATTGGTCATGAGTATATGGGATATATCGAAAAAATGGGTGCGGGAGTGACCAATCTCAAAATAGGTGAAAGAGTTACAGGTGAGGGTCATCTGGCATGTGGTCATTGCCGCAACTGTCGACGGGGCAAAGAGCATGTCTGTGAAAACACCGTCGGAATCGGAGTCCATATAGATGGTTCATTTGCAGAATACGTGAAGGTTCCTGCAAAAAACGTGATTCCGCTCGATCACAGGATTCCTGATGAGTGGGCTGCAATTATGGATCCGTTCGGAAATGCTACTCATACAGCTTTATCTTTCCCCATGATTGGTGAAGATGTTCTTATTACCGGATCAGGTCTTATTGGCAGTATGGCTGTAGCAATAGCAAAATTCGCCGGGGCAAGATTCATTGTTGCCAGCGACCTCAGCGATTCCCGTCTTGAGATTGCAAAAAAGATGGGAGCAACCCTGACTGTAAACCCTTCGAAAGGGGAAAAAATCTCTGGTGCACTTAAAACGCTTGGTATGAGAGGATTCGACATTGGTCTTGAGATGTCCGGATCACCCAAAGCGTTCATAGATATGCTCAGTAATATGTATAATGGTTCAAGTATCGCATTGCTTGGTATACTGCCATCAAACTTCGAAGTACCCTGGAGTGATATCATTTTCAAAGCAATAACATTAAAGGGCATCTATGGCAGAGAGATGTGGGAAACATGGTACAAGATGGAACAGATGATTATCGGAGGAATAGATTTAAATCCTGTTATAACTCACAGGTTCTCAATAGATGATTTTCAGAAAGGATTCGATGAGATGGAAAAGGGGAACTGTGGAAAGGTTATCTTAAGTTGGTATTAACTAATAATATTAAGATCATGTATAATAATTATCAGAATCATATAGTTAAAATTATTAAAGAGATTAATGAAGCCGGCTTATACAAGAACGAGCGCATTATAGTATCTCCCCAGGGCGCAGAGATTGAACTGAACTCAGGGCAGAAGGTACTGAATTTCTGTGCCAATAATTACCTGGGACTTTCTAATAATTCTTCACTTATTGAAGCAGCAAAAGCATCTTTGGATGACCATGGTTATGGAATGTCTTCAGTAAGGTTTATTTGTGGTACCACCGATCTCCATAAAAAACTGGAGAAAAAAATTGCAGAATTTTTCGGCACTGAAGACACTCTTCTTTATGCAGCCTGTTTTGACGCAAATGGCGGAGTCTTTGAACCCCTCCTCACTGAAGAGGATGCAATAATTTCCGATTCTCTGAACCATGCTTCGATCATCGACGGTGTACGCCTTTGCAAAGCCCAACGTTACAGGTATGAAAATGCGGACATGACAGATCTTGAAAAGCAACTTCAACTTGCTCAGAATCAGCGATTCAGACTTGTAGTCACCGATGGAGTGTTCTCAATGGACGGGAATGTAGCGCCGCTTGACAAAATTGTAGATCTGGCAAACAAATATAATGCAATGGTAATGGTTGATGAATCTCACTCCGCGGGAGTAGTGGGAAAGACAGGAAGAGGCGTTACTGAGCTTTATAACATTAAAGGTAAAGTCGAAATCATTACAGGGACACTTGGGAAAGCCTTTGGTGGGGCCATTGGCGGTTTTACAACAGGTAAAAAAGAGATAATTGAGATCCTGAGACAGAGATCAAGACCCTATCTTTTTTCAAACTCTATACCTCCTATGGTTGCTGCAGCGGGTATCAGGATGATTGAGATGATGACAGAAACTAATGTGCTTCAGGATAAGCTTCATTTCAATGCTGAATACTTCATTACCAGTATGAAAAAGCTTGGGTTCGACATAAAGCCTACCAAATCGGCAATCTGTGCTGTTATGCTTTATGATGCCAAATTATCCCAGGACTTTGCTGCCAGACTTCTTAAAGAAGGTATTTATGTTATCGGATTCTATTTCCCTGTCGTTCCTAAAGGTCAGGCAAGAATAAGAGTGCAACTTTCCGCGGGTCACGAGCAAGAACATCTGGATAAAGCGATCTCAGCTTTTGAAAAGGTCGGAAAGGAACTTTCAGTAATAAAATAAAATCATATCATCCGCATTTGGACGATCCGCAGTCTTTGCAGATCAGGCAACCTTCTTCGTAAACAAGGTTATCTGAACCACATTCACCGCATTTACCCTTTGCTTTTGTTCCGTTTGGTATATATTTCTTCAATGCTCTTTCAACTCCATTCTTCCAGTTATTAATCGACTCGCTGTCAAGTTTTAATGACGTAACCAGATTAACTACATCCTGTATAGGCATTTCGTGTCTGAGAACACCTGAAATCAGCTTTGCATAATTCCAGAACTCCGGCTTGAACATGTGTGAAAGACCTTCAATATTCTTTTTATACCCGATTTTGTCGGTATATTGGAAATCGTAACGCGTATTTCCATCCTCATCATTGATTTTTATGATCTTACCTTTTACAATGCTTTTTGGAATAGGGAATATTTCTTCATCAGCAATACCGGTAAAGATCTCATAAGGCCGGCTCTCTTTCAGACCGACAAAAGCGACCCATTTCTCTTCATTTATATTAAACCTGATAACATCGCAATCAAGCGATTTTGGACGTTTGGGCTTTTCGGGACTTACTTCTGTTTTTCCTGCTATCAGTACCCCGTTTCTGGATCCATCGCGATACACTGTCGCTCCTTTGCATCCCGATTTCCATGCTGTAAGATAGAGTTCGCTGACCAGTTCTTCTTTTGCCTCAGCTGGAAGGTTTATTGTAACACTTATTGAATGGTCCACCCATTTTTGAATTGCTCCTTGCATCTTAACTTTTGCGATCCAGTCAACATCATTTGCCGTGGCTTTATAGTAGGGTGATTTTGCGATAATCGATTCAATCTCCTCATCTCCCATCCTTGTAACCTCATCGGAATCGTATCCATTAAGCTTGAGCCAGTCGATAAATTTATGATGGAAAACATTAAACTCTTCCCACGAATCGCCAACCTCATCTTTGAATGCCACCTTTACATCCAGATCATTAGGGTTAACTTTCCTTCTTCTTTTATAGAAAGTTGCAAATATCGGTTCAATTCCCGAAGTTGTCTGGGTCATAAGGCTTGTAGTGCCGGTAGGGGCAATTGTAAGCAGAGCTATGTTTCTGCGTCCATATTTAACCATGTTATTGTACATAACAGGGTCAGCCTCTTTCATCCTCAGAATAAAAGGGTTCTCCTTTTCGCGTTCTGCATCATATATTACAAAGGCTCCTCTTTCTCTTGCAAGGTATGTCGATGCTTTATAAGCTTCGAGTGCAAGTGTTTTGTGAACTTCGACCGAAAAGTCTGTAGCTTCATCGCTGCCATATCTCAGACCAAGACCCGCGAGCATATCTCCTTCTGCTGTTATTCCAATTCCGGTTCTTCGTCCCTCTTCCGCTTTCATCCTGATGTTTTTCCAGAGGTTTTCCTCAACAAGTTTTATCTCTTCAATCTCCGGGTCTGCATGAATTTTTGCAAGAATTACATCGATCTTTTCAAGTTCAAGATCTATAATGTCATCCATCAAACGTTGAGCCAGCCCTACATGCTCTTTATACAAATCAAAGTCAAATTCAGCCTTCCCGGTAAATGGGGTGTTAACATAGCTGAACAGATTTATTGCAAGCAGACGACAGCTATCGTAGGGGCAAAGTGGAATTTCACCACACGGATTTGTAGAAACTGTTCTATATCCCAGATCGCTATAACAATCGGGAACACTCTCTCTGATTATTGTATCCCAGAACAATACCCCAGGCTCAGCCGACTTCCAGGCGTTATGGATAATTTTACCCCAGAGCTGAACTGCATCGATATCCTTCGCAAATTTTGGATTCTCGGCATTAATTGGATATTGTTGTCTGAAGAGCGTTTTGGTTTCAACCGCTTTCATGAAATCGTCGGTCAGTTTAACTGATACGTTAGCGCCTGTAACTTTACCGCTCTCGAGTTTAGCATCAATGAATTTTCCTGAGTCGGGGTGTTTGATTGAGATTGAAAGCATAAGAGCGCCTCTTCTGCCATCCTGGGCTACCTCTCGTGTAGAGTTGGAATACCTTTCCATGAATGGAACCACACCGGTTGAGGTGAGGGCGCTGTTAAGCACAGGAGTTCCTTTGGGCCGGATATGAGAAAGGTCGTGACCTACTCCGCCTCTCCGTTTCATAAGCTGTACCTGCTCCTGATCGATTTTCATGATACCTCCATAAGAATCGGATGATCCATCGTTACCAATCACAAAGCAGTTCGATAATGAAGCGATCTGATAATCATTCCCTATGCCTGTCATTGGTCCGCCCTGTGGAACAATATATCTGAAATCTTTCAGTACACTGTAAATCAACTCTTCGGAAAGCGGGTTCTTATACTTCATCTCTACCCGGTGTATTTCACGGGCCAGTCTGTGATGCATGTCGTCGGGAGACTTTTCATACAGGTTACCAAAAGAATCTTTTAAAGCATATTTGTTTGCCCATACCCGCGCAGCAAGTTCATCGCCTTTGAAATACAGGATACTTGCTTCAACTGCTTCCTCATGAGAATAAACAACTTTTTCGTGCACTCGATTCTTTGGCTTTTCAATATTTTTCACTTCACCTGTCTTCTGCATCTCAGACGCTGAATTTTCATTTTTTGCTTTTTCAGTTGCAATAGCTGATTCCCTGACAAATAATTCTACCATAATATTTTGTTATTCTCTGATTTTAATGAGATTAAACGGCCACTGATTTTTAAAGCGGGTATTTGCTAAATTAAACAAGCGCACCTCTCGATGCAAGAGTAAAAATCTAAGTTTATTAACATTTGATAACATAGTTATGAACTATTA
>JANYIW010000136.1 GCA_025358645.1 Bacteroidales bacterium | reverse complement strand
CCATACAGTGTCATGGTCAAGTGTAACGGAAATCTCCGTTTCTCCATTTTCTGTTTTATATATTTCTATATCAGAATTATTCATCTATCTTTTATTGTTTCGCATTTAGTTGTTTTTACTTCTTACTACCTACTTCATACTTCTTACTTTTTCCTAGTCACTCTGCCGTTTCGCCTTAATCGTTCAAATCCGAACCTGATTACCTGCATTGTCATTGCGAGCGAAGCGAAGCAATCTTTTTATCCTTTTTTACTATTTACTATTTTATAGTCTCAATTTGGTTTTTGATTTATGATTTTCATTAAGTTGTTGGATCAGTAACCCACAACTTGATAATACCATACATAAGTAGTATTTGCTGCAAGATTTGTTGCTGTGGATGTAATTGTAAAGCCCGTTTGAGAAGTTGCAGAAACATATGGTTTGGCTGATCCATCAAGTTGTGCTGTGTTGGCATTCCCTGGCTGAAGTTGAATTGAACAACCTGTAGGAAATGATAACGAATTACTAAATGTAATATTAGTTATTAAAGCCGTTGCAGCAGGAACAGTATTAGAAGTATGAATAGTAATTTTACCTCCAAGATTTGTTCCTCCAATTGCTGCTGTAGAACCACCTCCACCATTACTGGCTCCCGGACCCAAAGCACCTAATGAAGGAGCTGCACCACTACCTTTCAGCCCATTGGCAATTGTAACTCCATAAATTCCTGCACTTATTGTTGTAGTAGCAGTGCCGCTTGTATTTCCAATATTAACTGCACCGGAAGAAATACCTGAATTTATATTTGTATTAAAATTTGAATTCACGTTCAAGTTAACATCTGCTCCTGTAGATGTTAAACCAGCAGTAGTATTTATATTCCCAGTCGAGCTAACGACGGCTAAAGCAACCATGCCTGAATTCCTCCATTCCTGCAAATTACCTGACTGAGTGCCAGCTGTGGCGGTAAGCACAGGAGATCCAGCACCCCCAACTGTAGATGTCCCAATAACATTAAGAGACGCATCGGCACCGAAACCACCTTGAAAAGGAAGTGGATCTGCATTATTTTCACGATTTCCAACAACCTCCACTCCCCAATACGAAGTAATCTGCAATCGTTTACTAAAAGCATTTTGTATTGAATTCCACGGATTGCCAAATGAGTATCGGGCTGCAGTTCCTGGAACCCAACCATTTACACCCAGTGTGCGAGGATTGGTTTCGTTACTTCCGGTAGCATCCATCATAATATCTGTGGAGAAAGTCTTTACGCCTGTAATTGTTTGAGGGGTCGTAAGATCCACAAAATTCTGGGTTGAAGAGCCTGTACCACCATTAGCAACAGGTAATATTCCGCTGATATCAGCGGTTAAACTAACTGCACTGAAGGATGGTACTGCACCTGTGTTCCCGTGTAATACAGTATTAGTAGCTCCTACACCTGTCGTTGAGGGTGCAGTTCCTAATCCTCCTCCTATCATTACTCCATACTGAGTCAAAAGAGCTGAAGAACTTATGGCTGAAGTGGTACTGAAAAAGGGAATACCACCCTGAGTACCGGCTGTTAACCCTGTTCCCCCTTGACCAACCGTCACTGCTGAGTTAGAAGTTAAGATTGTTGCATTAGCATTAGGAAGAGTAAAAATTTTCTCTAGTGTTATAGGACCCATAAATTTTGTAAATCCATTCCCCGTACCGCCATAAGTAGATGCAATAATCTGATTGAGATCAGCCGTACCATTAAAACTATTTCCATAAATTGATCTGGAAGCAGCCAAAGCTGTTGCAGTTGCTGCATTGCCTGTAATACTTCCTGTTAAATTACCAGTAAATCCATTCGCTGTTAAAATTCCTGTGCTTGGCACAAAACTCAGTTTTGTGGTGGAAAGTTTTGCAGCTGTATTACCTGCTGCTGTTGTCCATAATGGATAAACAGATACAGCTGTTGCTAAGTCATCTGTGGAATTTACAGGAACTGTTATTGCTGCCGAACCATCAAAGTTTGTACCATTAATAGCTCGTGGGGTTGCCAATGTGGTGGATGAACTTGCATTTCCTGTCAGTGATCCAACAAATGTTGTGGAGGTAACTGATGTTAAGCCTGCTATAGTTGCAGCTGTTGCTCCTAATGCAATGTTAGTCGATCCAATTGTAAGACTGCTACTGGTCAATGCCCCGTTGGGTATATTTGTTAATCCCGATCCTGAACCAGCAAATCCTGTTGCTGTCAATATTCCTGAGCTTGGTACAAAACTTAATTTCGTAGAAGAAACCTTTTGTGGCAGATTTCCTGAATTAGCAGTCACCCAGGTCGGGTACACAGCAACTGCAGTTGCTACATCTTCTGTTATACCTGTATTGGTGGCACTGGTGGCATTACCGGTTAAAGCTCCCGTAAATCCAGTTGATGTTACAGAAGTTAAGCCTGTTATTGTTGAAGGCAAAGAGAGAGTAACTGCACCTGTACTAGCCGACGCTGTTATCTGATTCGCTGTTCCTGTAAGTGATGTAACAGCTCCAGCTGAAGTTAGATAAGTGCTGTTGTCAACTGATCCATTTGCCTTCAAAAACTCAGTGGCCAGACCTCCTGTTTTTACTAGACTCGCTCCTGTTATTACTCCACTCGATGTTACTGCTCCAGCATTCCATATTCCTGTCGTGATGGTTCCTAAAGAAACAAGGTTCGCCAATGTTGTAACATTAGGTTGAGCTGCTGCTGTCACTGTGGCAGCGCTACCCGTCACATTACCTGTTACATTTCCAGTCAACGGACCTGCAAAGCCTATGGCAGTCAAGATTCCTGTGCTTGGTACAAAACTCAGTTTCGTAGAAGATACTTTTTGTGGCAAGTTACCCGTATTGGCAGTTACCCATGTCGGATATACTGGTACTACTGTTGCTAGATCTTCTGTTATGCCTGTATTGGTTGCACTGGTTGCATTTCCAGTTAATGGACCTACAAAACTGCCTGCTGTAACTGCTCCAGTGACTCCCAATGTTCCACCTACGGTAGCATTATTCGTGACAGCAGCACTGTTAAGGGTTGCAGCTCCTGATGTACTTAATGTCGAAAGTGTTGTGGCTCCTGTTACTCCCAGAGTTCCGCCTACTGTTGCATTATTCGTGACAGTTGCACTATTGAGTGTTGCTGCTCCTGATGTACTTAATGTTGAAAGTGAGGTTGCTCCTGTGACTCCAAGGGTACCACCAATTGTAGTATTTCCTGTGGTGGAAAGGGTTCCGGTTCCTATGTTGCCTGTATTAGTGATGCCTGCTGTGGTTGTAGCTCCGCTTACTCCAAGGGTGCCTCCTACGGTAGCATTATTTGTGACGGCTGCACTATTAAGTGTTGCTAAACCAGATGTACTTAATGTTGAAAGTGAGGTAGCTCCTGTTACTCCAAGTGTTCCGCCAACCGTCGCATTATTAGTAACTGCTGCACTGTTGAGTGTTGCAGCTCCAGTTGTGGAAAGTGTCCCTGTACCTATATTACCTGTATTTGTGATACCTGCTGTTGTCGTGGTGCCTGTAACTCCCAATGTTCCTCCGACTGTTGTATTGTTAGTAACTGCCAGGCCATTAGTAGCACTTACCAGTAATTTCTCTGTCCCTGCTACTATTACATCACCTTCTGCCAGACTGGTGTTGATAGTATTACCCGATATATACGCCTGCTGTAAATCCTG
>JANYIW010000118.1 GCA_025358645.1 Bacteroidales bacterium | reverse complement strand
AATGATCTGGATTATGTAAAATTTCTTACAGGAGGCAATAGAAATTTTCCTGCACGAGATAATAGTAAATTAAGTGATAAGGACTTATATGAGAAAATGCCTCTCTATCCAAATGTAAGTTATATCTATAAAAATAATGGTGATCTCACATTTACTAATATGGCTAAGGCATGGGGAATTGATACCAGATCATTTTCAAATGGCGCTACTTATGCTGATCTCGATAACGATGGAGACCTCGATCTGGTTGTCAATAATATAAATGCCCCGGCTTTTATCTATTGTAACAATAGTGAAAAACAGTCAGGTAACCATTATTTGTCGGTAGTATTAAAGGGAAAAGGGATGAATACCCGGGGAATCGGAGCCCGCGTTACTTTATTCAGCAATGGTAAGGAACAGATGGCCGAGCAATTTCCAACAAGAGGGTTTCTGTCTGCCACCTCCGATGTGTTACATTTTGGATTGGGACCGGTAACAGTTGTAGATTCACTTATTGTCCGCTGGCCCGATTTGTCGGAACAAATGATCAGGAAAGTTCCTGTTGACAAGATTCTTACCTTAGAAATGATAAATGCAGGCAAACCATCAATAAGAAATCAGATTAATGAAAAAATGAAATTGTTCTCCCCTACCCTGATTCCCGGACTTGAATTCAGGCACAAGGAAGACGATTGGGTTGATTTTTACCGCGAGCGTCTTATCCCACACAGCCTTTCAGCAGAAGGACCGGCTCTTGCAGTGGGTGATGTAAATGGAGACGGTTTAGACGATCTATTCATTGGCGGAGCTAAAGGGCAGCCGGCTAAGATATTTGTTCAGCAAAGAAACGGATCTTTCAAAGCTTTAGATATTCCGTTGCTGGACAGGGAGAGGTTTGCAGATGATGTTGATGCCGCTTTTTTTGATGCTGACGGAGATGGGGATCTGGATCTCTATATTGTAAGGGGAGGAAATGAGCTTCTTATCGGAAATCCTTTACTTACTGACTTGTTGCTTATAAATGATGGAAAAGGAGGATTTACTAAAGGTGATTTGCCTTTTATGTCTCATAATGGATCATGTGTGTTGCCTTGTGATTTTGATAATGATGGTGACGTAGACTTGTTTGTAGGTTCGAGATCTGTACCAGGCGCCTACGGGATGTCACCCGATCAATTTCTTCTTGAAAACGATGGAAAGGGCCATTTTAAGATTGTAACAGATAATAGAATTAAAGCGTTTAAAAAGGTTGGTATGGTGACTGATGCAGCCTGGATGGATTATGACAAGGATGGTGATCAGGATCTGATATTAGCAGGTGAATGGATGAAGGTCTGTATTTTCCGGAATGATAAAGGACATTTTACAGATGTAACCGATAAGGCTGGTCTTACTGAAACATCAGGATGGTGGAATTGCGTTAAGGTTGCTGATGTAAACGGAGATGGACTGCCTGATATAATCGGTGGCAATCTGGGACTGAATTCCATTTTAAAAGCATCAGTAAGGGAGCCTGTGGAAATGTACCTTAACGACTTTGACAACAATGGATCTATTGATCAGATCATATGTACATATCAGAACGGGATAAGTTACCCGTTTGCTTCACTCGACGACTTATCAGGTCAGATAGCCGGTTTAGAAAAAAAATATCCAAATTATTCTGAATTTGGAGGCAAAACAGTAATAGATATATTTGGTAAGAATGCAATTGATAAATCCATCATAAAAAAAGCAGTGCTATTTGAAAGTTGTTTGTTCATGAACAATGGAGATGGAACTTTTAAGATAAATAAACTTCCCATAGTCGCACAGTTTTCGCCGGTTCGCGATTTACTGGTCCGGGATATTGACAAGGATGGAAACCCGGACCTGGTTCTGGTTGGAAACAATTATGCAGTAAGACCTTCGTATGGCCGTTATGATGCAAGTTATGGATGGTATTTATCAGGTGATACAGGTCATATCTATAAACCTTTGATGCCGGTGGCAAGTGGTCTCAAGATAATTGGAGATGCAAGGAGAATAGTTCCGATTGTTATAAATGGAAAACATTATCTGGTGGTAGCAGTAAATAGCGGAGATCTGCAAGTATTCCAATTATTAAGATAATAACATGGAAAAAGATGCCTCATTCCCAATCCAAGTGGTATCGGTTGGCAATACTTTCTATTTTTGCAAACAACTATTTATTACATTTGCATTTAATATTGCGAAATCAAATACTTTAGTGTAGTATGTTTTTGACATTGGAAGTAAGACAGGCTTATACAATTAATTAAAAATTAGCACTATGAACTTACAATATATTACTGATACAAAAGGACGTAAAAGTGCTGTACAGCTTCCATTGAAGGACTGGGAACAGATACAAAAAGACCTCGAAGAACTTGACCGGTTAAGGAACAAAAAACTTTTTATGGCCGAACTGGCCGAAGCTATTGAAGAAATGAAGCTGATTATGGAAGGCAAAAAACAAGCTCGTAACGCTGAAGATTTCATCAATGAGCTTTAAAGTTAAATCCATATCTGTTTTTGAACGGCAAACCAAACGCCTGGTTAAAAAATATCCTTCTCTTAAAAAAGAAATTCAGGAACTAATTAAAGAACTTAAGGAAGGACCAGAAAACGGCATTTCAATTGGCCATAACTGTTATAAAGTTCGCCTTGCCATTGCCAGCAAAGGAAAAGGTAAATCCGGTGGCGCACGTGTTATAACTCACGTGATTTTTAAGGACGATACCGTTTATATGCTCTCTATTTACGATAAATCAGAAATAGCAAACCTTACCGCCAAGGAAATCCTCGAACTTATTCAACTTATTCCATAACAATACCCCGCATTGCCTGAGGCGAAATTGATAGAATGACAACATGGCCAAAGACCAGATCGATAAGCTTTGGCGCTAACGTCATCTTTTAATCCTGAAAATGTTTCAAAAACTCAATAAGGTTACTGACATCAGGGCTGATGCCGGTTTTCACATACGATCCTGATACCGCATTCGCAACCACTAATGATTCAAAAAGCTTAAAATCATTTAACACAGCGTAACAATAACCAGCGTTGAAATTATCTCCGCCCCCTGTCAGTATTTGTGGTTCCTTACAGAAAAATGTATCACATTTCTCATAAGTCTCACCATTGTATCCAAGTGCATCTTTTGTCCGGTGGAGTAGCAGCAAATCTGTATTGCAAGCTCCGAACAGCTCTTTGACAAATTCTTCATCCGGAGAACAATCGTGCAGCTCCAATGCTCTGGCAACAAGATCCGATTCATGCTGGTTCAGGCTTATAATTACCCTGAAATATTTTCTGTATCTGCATAAAAGATCTATTGCATATTGTATATCTTTCTTCGATCTGCGCGAACAATCTGAAAAATCAGTGAAAAAAATTGGTTTTGGTCCGGTTTGTACAATAGCTGGTAATATATCATCGAGAATACCCTCCCATATCTGTGAAGAATTCTCAATCTCGCTCCAGTTAAGAAATGAAATCAATTGCTTGCCTGATAACATCACCTTTATTCTATTAGTTCCCAGGCGATCTTTGATCTCTTCCCAAGTAAGATTTTTATATGGTCCAGGATCAAACATTATTACTTTTGAGTCATTAAATTCGAGAGCAGTAGCTGAAATAGTATCCCCGATAGTATTGAGTGAACAGTTTCCAGACATAGTCCTAAAAACCGGTAATATATCAGGTAAGCCAAAAGTGCCGACACATTCTACCCTGATACCAAGATTTCCCAGGGCATTGCCTGTGATAACCATATTCCCACCTATCTTGGATAATTTGGTCTGTAATTCGAGACCGCAACTTTTGTTACCGAGATTTATAAGAAACTGTCCCAACTGGTTGCTGTCAGAGAAATATTCTGATGTGTCATTTTTATTTTTATCCCTGACGATACGAACAATGTTATCGATGCAAGCATCGAAACCCAGAAAAGCGGCTTTTTCACTAACTTTAATCTGACCAAGCTTAGTTACGATATCAGGAATAGCATCGATTATTTGTTTGTTCACATACTAATATTTTAGAGATACTTAGCAGCTTCCTTATCAAGCAGCAAATAAGAATTTGAATGTGACTTTAAAGCAGACGCCGGAAAAGCAGGAGATACTTCACTCTCAATCAATCGTTTGACAACTTCTGCTTTCCTGATACCATTCAGCTGTAAAATCACCGTTTTAGCTTCCATTATATACTTTATCCCAAGAGAGACACCTTTA
>JANYIW010000097.1 GCA_025358645.1 Bacteroidales bacterium | reverse complement strand
TGAGCGCCCGAAAAAGGGTTTGCTGCTTCTTGTCATCCACTACCTCGATGTATTGTCGACGGGAGTAGCACAGGATGTAACTAAAGAAAGTAACCTGAGAGGCCACTCCCGGATGTTGCGAGGTAAACCGGATGTTGTAATCGCTCCAATCATGTGCGGCCCTCTGACCCGGATCCGTTTCCACCAGCCGAATGGGTATTTTTGAACCCACCTCCCGGATGCTTTTCAGGTAGTCACGAACGATGGTGATCTCTCCTTCAAAGCCCTTTTGCCTGAGATGCTCATACATGCGCTGACCAGTGATATTACTGTATTTATCCAACAGTTCGGCAATAAGTCCCTTGTAAGGGTCAAGCTTACTTTGACGTTTCTTTTTAAGCGTTATTTCATCCCCGGAGGTGGTATCACGTAGTACCGAGTTTGATACCAGCCACCGGCGGACACGTCCGCGTGAGATACCCATCTCCAGAGAGATCCTTCTAATCGGCCATCCTTTAGCATGCAGGGTAATGACACTGTTTTCTAAATTCTCGTCTTTCATATTGTTGTTTTGTTTTATGGGATTTTTAAACAGGTAAGGGTCTCTTTTAGTTTCTCTGCATATCCTGATACCTTCTCAAAGCCAGGGGTGATGATCACTTTCTCTGTTTCATTTAACATGCCTGCGCGGTGATCACCCAACCTCGACAGCATGATCTGAACAGCCTGGATTACATACCCTATTGATTGCATAAGATCATTGCCATAGGCAGACAATCGTGCATCATATAACACCTCGGTATCTGATTGTCCCTTCTTTTCTATTACCTCCACTGCATGGCTAAGAATATAGCGCTGTTCATCCTCATCCTTTGCCTTAAGAAAACTGTCTGCCAATAGCTCGCTCTGGCGGCTGGTCAGGCCATGGGTGGTAATTACACGGGCGATCTCTCCCTGGTTGCCGCGCGGCAACTTTGTTAACGCCCGCGCATGACTCGAAGTAAGAGTGCCCATCATGATCTCTGATGAGACCTCTTCATCCATCTTGCCAATCAGAGACAGGCGGCGGCTAACCCATGAGCGGCTGTAACCGGTCATTTGGGCCAGGCTGCTCTGATCCAGGGAATGGGTCTTCTGCAGATCCTGCAATACCATCGCCTCTTCCCATGCGTCCATTGACTGATGAAGACGGTTATAGCTTAACAGAAGTACCTTGGCCTGAGTCAGGTCTATCTCCAACAGACGGCACTGGAGGGCATCCATCATCAAGTCCTCTGCCGCGTAAAACCGTTTAAAACCATCAATTAACTGATAACCCCCTTCATGTACCCGGACAACAACCGGTTGCAACTGTCCATGTAGTCGCATCGACTTCTCTACCTTGAGGATCCGGGTCATGTTCATGATGCGCATCCCCGATAATGACAGGTCAAGTTCAGCTATGGATATTTCTTCGATTCTGGAACTCACCGGGATAGTTTTTGTTCCCGGCAAAAGTAGATGGCTGGTACTGCTTATGCAATTGAGTTCCTATTTACAATCAGACCCTGTTTTGGCCAAAAAACATTGCTTATCCAGAGCATTACTGCACTCCAACCATTAACGCGTTCCTATTTACAATCTTTTTCTCTTTTAACTTAAATAGCGCGTAAGCCCCATCAATACTAGGCTGTAGAGATAACGCGTTCCTATTTACAATCATATTTTTTTTAACTTTCAATAGAGTATATACCCCATCTTCCCTCGGCTGTAGAAGTAACGCGTATGTCTTTATGATCATTGTTGACTGATCCTTTCGACGCTTTTTGTTTCGTTTCCTCTGTTGCTCACGATTACGAATTACATAACCCGGATGAGCCTCGCGATAATCCCTTTGATATTGATCAGCAGGGTATTGCTTGCGCCATACCTTCTGGCTGGCCTGGCTCTTTTTTTGATATTTCCTGTTCTTATTGTATTGCTGTTTTTTCCAGGAAAGCATCCTGGCTTGCTGACACTCTTTTCCCGGGCAATACTTCTGATTTTTTATTCGAGGATTGCATGTTACCGATTTGCAACAGTGGAGGCAGGTTATTGTTGGAATCATCGCGAAAATCTTTCTAAACCGAAAGATGCTGATTTCCAGCAATTAACTATCAAATTGTTTTACTTGATTATAATACCAGAGTTTCAATCGAAAAGAGATCAGTTGTATTTATTCTCCAAGTTTTTGACCTAGGATGCGATCAAAAAAAAAGGGTGGTATCATTTTTAACCGGTGGGTGGTATCAGAATAGGACGTCGTTAAAAAACAAATGTCGCGAATCGCCACTTCTTCACCCCCTATGCTCCTCAACAGCGCTGTCATTCTGAGCGAAGCGAAGAATCTCCTGCTCCTATAACAGTACTATCAAAAGCAGACCTTCAAAGAACATTCTTTAAGTTTTATAGAATCTGTGATATATAAACTATTGTCATTAGCACCCAGGTGAGGAATATTATGAAACCTAACTCTTCAATTTCTTCAATTCTAGTATGAGTTATTGTGAGTAATCTCTAAAAAGATGTGTATAAAGGGTAGCTACTTCGTAAAGAGGAGGAATTAACTAGTATATAGCGCATTACGCCCCTCTCTGCTTCGCAAAGAGGGGATGGGGGTGAGTACATTTTGTTCAATGAGGGGATGGGAGCGAGTTCATTGGAAGAAGGAGGGAATCAAATCCATAATAAGAAAAGGCCACCATTCCAGGCAGCCTTTCTTTAAATGGTTTAAAATTCTTTTATGCTTTCAAATCGCGTGGCAGTTTCCCCTCCCGCCAGTGCTGTTCGATTTTCTCGAGCGTAACATTCTTGGTTTCAGGTATAAAGAAATACCCCCAGATTATCCCCAGGATTCCTACAAGCGCATACAAAAAGAATGCTCCTGCCGGATTTCCCAGGTCTTCACCTTTGAGTGTAATTCCTGTACCAGTCATGGTTAACCCTTTTACAATTTTGAAAAAAGTAAATGCAACAACACCGTTAAATAACCAGTTTGAAAGAGCGCCTATACTTGAACCAATACCGCGCACGCTTAACGGGAATACTTCTGAAATTATTAACCATCCCAATGGACCAAGACTTATTGCAAAGAATGCAATATATACCCAAACTAAAGATATTGTAACCCATTTTATTGAATCACCCAAAGTTGCCTGAAGTGCGAAACAGGTTCCCATTGCAATAAGGGCAACAACCATTCCGGATAATCCAATAAAATAGAGCTTTCTCCGGCCCAGCCTGTCTATCAGAAACAATGACAGAATGGTAAATACCACATTAACAACACCTACACTCACTGAAGCCCATACTGCAGCCTGTGCATCGGCGAAGCCAGACATTAGAAATATTTTGGGACTATAATATATAATTGTGTTTATCCCGGTAAACTGCTGGACAAACATGATACCTATAGCAATAATAAGCGGAACTCTTAACCACTTTTTAAATATGAGTGTCCATGATACTTTATTTTTTTTGTCAGCATCGAGATCTGCTTTCATTCTTGAGATAACATCCTCTACCAGAGCTGGTTCTTCAACCTTTTGCAATACTTCGCGACATTTGTCTTCATAACCTTTGCTAATCAGCCAGCGGGGAGTTTCAGGAAGAAAGATCATCCCTGTAAACATGATCAATGCAGGAATTACTCCAACATAAAACATTGCTCTCCAGCATGTTGTGAATGCAGGATCTCCATCCGGTACAGCAAATGCAGAATCACTTAAAAAGGATACCATTATCCCGATGGTGATCAGCAATTGAAACATAGATACTAATGTCCCACGACTTTTTGTAGGTGAAATCTCGGCAATATACAATGGAACAGAGAAGGAGGAAACACCAATTGCAATACCAAGGAAGAAGCGTGCAAACACCAGCATCAACGCGCTTTGTGAAGCGCCTGACCATACAGCTCCTATCGCGAAAATAACAGCCGAGGCTAAAATAACTTTTTTTCGTCCCAGTATGTCAGCTATTCTGCCACTAAACATGGCGCCAATAACCGCCCCGACTAATCCGGCTGTGGTAATTATTTCTATCCAGCTATCAGTTATACCAAAGGTTTTTTGAAAAAACGGTATTGCTCCTGAAATTACGCCTGTATCAAAACCGAATAGTAAGCCTCCGGTTGCTGCCACTGTAGCAATTACTACTACAAGGGCTTTGTTTTGTTTTGATGTTCTTTCTGCCATAGATTGTATATTTAAAAGATTTGGTTCGGTAAAATCGATTCTAAGATAATACTTCTCATTCATTATTATCTCTCCCTGATGGAAATTTCAAAAGAAGAAAACCAAAAAATTAAAAATGTTTTCTTACGGATTTCCATGGTAAGTGGATTAAAAATAAAGGAAAATTTAATTACTGCCCTGGAAAATTAAAAAAATTAAAAAAATCCACTCAGTTTTAGTAAATTCGTTGCGCACTATCCTTTTATTTACTTTGCTTTAATAAATAAATGTTATGAGATATTCCAGAATTCTGCTCAAACTCAGCGGGGAGGCACTTTCAGGGACGGGAAACCATGGAATAAGCGAAACTGTTTTAAATGAATATGCAAATCAGATAATCCTTGCCTTAAATAAAGGATGCGAAGTCGCAATAGTTGTCGGGGGTGGAAATATATTCAGGGGTCTGAGTGGTACTGAATCAGGATTTGACAGATTAAAAGGCGATCAGATGGGTATGCTGGCGACAATAATAAACAGCCTTGCACTTGAGAGCGCTATCGGCAGACAGGGCGTCAAAGCTAAGGTATTCACTTCCATAAGGATGGAACCCGTGGGAGAACTATATAACAGGGACAGAGTGCTGGAGGCAATGAAAAATAATACAATATGTATCCTTTCAGGAGGGACAGGTAATCCATTCTTTACAACAGATACAGCTGCAGCACTGAGAGCAGTTGAAATTGGCGCTGATGTCCTTCTAAAGGGGACAAGGGTAGATGGGGTATATACTGCTGATCCGGAAAAAGATCCCGACGCAGAAAAGTTTGACAAAATTACTTTTGAGGAAGTGATTTCCAGAAGGCTTAAAGTAATGGATTCAACTGCATTTACAATGTGCAGAGAAAACAATATGCCATTGGTAGTCTTTGATATGAATAAACCCGGAAATCTCAATAAATTAATTGATGGAGACGCGATCGGGACACTGGTCAGCAATTGAAAAGGTTATTGGTATTCCGCCTATTTTACTATTTTTGTTGTACAACTCTCTAACCTGAACCACATGAACGAAGAAATTGAACTTATCATAGAAGAGACCAGGGAAAGAATGGAAAAAGCCCTGGAACATCTTGAACATGAACTTGCCCGCCTACGCGCCGGAAGGTCTAATCCTGCTCTTCTCGATGGTATCACAGTTGACTATTATGGAGTTAACTCACCATTGACCCAGGTTTCTAATATTAATACTCCCGATCCAAAAACGATTCTTATACAACCCTGGGAAAAAAATATGCTTGGGACCATAGAAAAAGCTATTATGGCTGCTAATATCGGACTGACACCGGTTAACAATGGTGAAGTTATTCGTATCAATATACCGCCTCTGACGGAAGAACGAAGACATCAGCTTGTTAAACAGGTCAGGAACGAAGGGGAAACGGCTAAGATCAGTATTCGTACTGCAAGGAAATGGGCTAACGATGAATTGAAACAGTTACTTAAAGATGGGTTGCCAGAAGATCTTGAAAAAGAAGCTGTTGATCTGGTACAAGAGATGACACACTCATATAATACAAAAATTGACAAGGTAATGTCAGTGAAAGAAATGGATGTAATGACGGTGTAGGATCTTTAGACCATCCCCTCTATTGAACAAAATGTACTCACCCCCATCCCCTCTCTGCTTCGCAAAGAGGGGTGTCTAATTAATATTCAGCATATTACGCCCCCTCTTTATGAAGTCTACCCTTTATACACATCTTTCTAAACTAGTTTTCTCACTCTTTGTAAAGGATTCACAAACAGAGTGTTAATAAA
>JANYIW010000094.1 GCA_025358645.1 Bacteroidales bacterium | reverse complement strand
TAGGTTCATAAATCAGGGCAATAAAAAGATTTATTCGCGAACAGCTGATATACTAATTTACTTTTCCAGGATTGTATTTTCAAGTAATAAACTTCAGATCCCTCTAACCAGAAGTGAATTGGCTGAAATGGCCGGTACTTCAAGAGAAAGTATAGGAAGGGTAATCACGAAATTCAAATCGGCAGGGATAATTAAAACCTCAGGGAAAAATATAATCATAAATGATATAAAAAAGCTTGAAAACATAAGTAAGTTCGGCTGAAAAGTATTAAAAAAGATATGACAAACAGAAGGCAATTCATTAAAATTTCAATCGCTGGTGCCGGTGCTCTGACATTGGGGGCAGGAGCCTTAAAAGCCATGGAATGGATATCCAAACCTGAAAACAGTGAAAAATTAACAGCGGCCCTGAAACGTACTCCGACTTATTGTGAAGTATGCTTCTGGAAATGTGCCGGATGGGTTTACAAAACTTCTGAGGGTAAAATCTGGAAAATCATAGGCAATGATGAAGATCAGCATTGTAATGGGCGATTTTGTCCGCGGGGCACTGGTGGTGTAGGTATGTATTATGATGAAGACAGGTTGAAGACACCTCTCATAAGAGTTCAGGAACGTGGTAAACAGGTCTTTCGCGAGGCCTCATGGGATGAAGCGCTTGATTACATTGCAGTTAAAATGAAGGAGATTTCCACAAAATATGGTCCTGAAAGTATGGCACTCTTCACTCATGGTTCAGGTAGTGCCTATTTTACAAATTTATTAAAAGCATACGGTTCATCAAATATAGCTGAACCCTCCTATGCACAGTGCCGCGGACCGCGAGATGAAGCATTTCTTGCAACATTCGGAGAAGAAGTTTACTCACCGGAAGTAACAGATATCCGGGATACAAAATGCCTTGTATTGATAGGAGCACATATAGGTGAGAATATGCATAATGGTCAGATACAGGAAATGTCGGATGCAATTGATAAAGGGGTCACAATAATTACTGTAGACCCAAGGTTTTCAACTGCTGCCGGGAAATCTAAATATTGGCTTCCTATTAAACCTTCTACCGATATTGCATTGCTTCTGTCGTGGATACACGAAATTATCTATAACGATTATTACGATAAAAATTATGTCGAAAAATATTGTAGCGGGTTTGATAAACTGAAAGAACATGTAAAGGATTATACTCCGGAATGGGCATACGGGATTACAACAATTAAACCAGATCTGATCAGAAAAACTGCAAAGGAAATGGCGAATGCCTCTCCAGCTGTCTTAATTCATCCAGGGAGACATGTTACATGGTATGGTGATGATACCCAAAGAGTTCGGGCAATTGCAATTTTAAATGCTCTACTTGGTTCCTGGGGAAGACGTGGAGGTTTTTACAGACCCGCTAAATATAATGTTCCCTCAGCTAAAATTCCCAAATATCCTGAACCTAATAAGACTTGGACTGATGCATTCCCCGGTAAATATCCGATAGCAAGTTCTCCGGTTTCAAATGCTCTTATTGATGCCTCAATTCCTGAGAATAAACCAGGCTTTTTAATTAAAGGATGGATCGTAAACGCAACAAACCTGGTATCATCAATCCCAGGTCAGGCAAATACACTGAAAGCTATTCAGAACCTTGATCTGCTAGTGTCAGTAGACACCATGCCGATGGAGATCACCGGATGGGCAGATGTTATCTTACCTGAGTGTACCTACCTTGAAAGATACGATATGCTTAGAATAAGTCCCCACCGTAAACCTGCTATAGCATTAAGAATGCCAGCCGCTGAGCCAATGAACAGTACCAGATCAGGATACAATATTGCCCGGGGACTTGCTCTGAAACTTGGACTCGAAAGTTATTTCCCTTATGAAAAGCAGGAAGAATTACTTGACTGGCAACTTAAACAGTCGGGTTCTTCACTTGAAGAAATGCAAAGAATCGGGGTAAAAACAAATTCGCGGGAAGCAGATGATCTTTATTTTGCTGAAAATGAAAATGTATCTTTTCCAACAGATTCAGGCAAGATTGAATTGTATTCCAAAGCTTTTGAAGACGCGGGATTTGATCCTCTTCCTAAGTATGTAGCACATGAAGAACCCCCGGAAGGTTTCTACCGCTTGATCTATGGCCGGGCTCCAATGCATACTTTTGGCAGAACTTCAAATAACCCTAATCTGACTGACCTTATGCACGAAAATTCAGTATGGATAAATCCAAAAGTATCAAAAGAGTGGGGTCTGGTTAATGGTCAGTATATCTGGCTTAAAAACCAGGATGGAATACTTTCCGATTTTAAAATTAAAATCAGAGTAACTGAACGTATCAGGTGGGATTCAATTTATATGGTACATGGTTTTGGTCATGGTCAGAAGCAGCTTAAGCGTTGCTTTGGCAAAGGTGTCAGCGATACTCAGTTGATAACAAAAGTGCTTGTTGACCCTCTGATGGGAGGAACAGGAATGAGAGGTAATTTCGTGACATTTGTAACTGAACTAACGGAGAAGGAGGTTGCATCATGAGATACGCGATGGCAGTAGATACAAAAAAATGTGTCGGATGCAGCGATTGTGTTGTTGCCTGTCAGACAGAAAATAATGTTCCTCACGGCTTTTGCCGCGAATGGGTAGTTGAGACTATGAATGGCACTTATCCTCAACTCGAAATTGAGATAAGGTCAGAAAGGTGCAATCATTGTATTAATGCACCTTGTGTGCGTTGTTGTCCAACCGGAGCAAGTCATTTTGCTGAAGGAGGAATTGTCCTTGTTGAACATAATAAATGTATTGGTTGTGGTGCATGTATGGCTTCATGTCCTTACGATGCCAGATATCCTCATCCCGATGGTTATGTTGATAAATGCACTTTTTGTATTCACAGGATAAAAATCGGTCTTGCCCCTGCCTGTGCTGCTGTTTGTCCAACAAAATGCATCTATTTTGGAGATCTGGATGATCCGAATAGTGATGTTTCAGTTGTTTTGAAAAAGCGTAAATCAAAAACGCTAATTCCCGAAGCAGGTACAAAACCACAACTGTATTTTTTGATTTAATCAAATAATGATCATTTAAATGGAAGAAGAATTATTAGTAAGCGGCAGGTTGAATCATCTCATTGATCCACAACTTAATATCTGGCATTGGCAGATTCCGCTTTATCTCTTTCTCGGAGGAATGGCAGCCGGGATTCTTTGTATTGCTGCACTCTATTTTATTCGGGGTAGAGAAAATGACTACAGGACTGCAGTCCGCATTACTCCATTTCTGGCTCCTTTTCTGCTGGTTATAGGATTAATAACTCTCTTTATTGATCTCCGACATAAACTGTTTTTCTGGCAGCTTTATGTAAACATTAAACTTCAGTCGCCAATGTCATGGGGTGCATGGGTTCTTATGGTAATAACACCAGTTTCCTTTATCTGGTGTGCCCTTCATATAAAAGACATTTTTCCAAATTGGGATTGGAAATTCAAATGGATATATGACATTGAGTC
>JANYIW010000083.1 GCA_025358645.1 Bacteroidales bacterium | reverse complement strand
ATTCAGATGCCTGTTGTTCTGATTCTTTTCCTCGCCGGAGTTGTGAGTGTTCTTTATGGTATTGGAATAACTGTTTTCAGGAAAAGTGTTTCAGGAATCTGGTTTTCCGGCGCTGGTACAATACTTGCAGTTTTCTCCTTGTTTCTTGTTGCCGGTTTTAATGGAACCTCATTTTACCCGTCACTTTTTGACCTGCAAAGCTCTTTGACTATCAGAAATGCATCTTCGAGTCTTTTTACATTAAAAACCATGATGTATGTTTCTTTTATTATCCCTATTGTTGTGGTGTACATCTGGTATGCATGGAAAGCAATAAATAATAACAGGATCACAGAAGAGGAGATGAAATCAGACGAACATAAATATTAGAGTATCCGGTAACCACACATTACATTGCATTTGACATTCAGACAATCAGACAATAATACACTAAATCATGTATATAAGTCAAATTCTTCAATACCTATTATGGCCAGCCTTTATTTTATTAGTCTGGGTTGCTATAAAATATGCATTATCCGTTTACGAAAAGAATTTTTCCGGATCAGAAGGCCAGTGATATTGCTGAAGAAATAATATAAAGGGGTATTATTAAAGTAATTCCTGCCGGTCCAAAAATCACTAAGTCAATTAAAACCAGACCAAAAAGAATATACCTTCCTTCATTTCCTTTTAGCTTCATATTTGAAATTTTGAGAGAAAACAAGGGTATTCGGCTGACCATTAATAAGCATAATATAATGGTAGAGAGTATTAGCAAAAATGGAGATCCTGTAAATGAGTTGATTAACGGGGATTGTGTATAATGGCTGGCAATAACAATGGAAATTACTGCAAGAGCATTTGCAGGGATCGGTAACCCCTTAAAGGCTTTAGACTGTGTTGAATCCAAATTGAATATTGCCAGTCGTATCGCTCCACATATCGGCATTATTGCTGCGATCATCATTAATAGTACAGCTATTAAAACATTTGTATTTATATTAATAGGAGCATTCGATGATATGGCCTCACTAAGAAGATAGTATATTATTAATCCGGGTGCGACTCCAAAACTTACAACATCGGCAAGACTGTCCAGTTCTTTTCCCACGGGAGAATATGCTTTCAGTAAACGGGCGGAAAGACCATCGAGGAAATCGAAGATCATCGCTGCAAGTATCAGCCAGGAAGCTGTTACTATATTCCCCTGGGCTGCAAAAATAATTGCAATAAATCCCGATAGCAGGTTAAGCGATGTAATGAAATTTGGAATATGTTTCATGTTGAAATAAGATATTGTATATTTATAAGTGGAGTAAAAATAAGATAAATATAAAACATTTCCTCCTATGGGAAAATACAAGGTGGTAAAATCAGCAATTCATTGTGAGTTGCATGTTATTAATTAAGTCATTCTTTTCTCATTTATTATTAGATTTGTATCAAATTAGATAAAGTGAATGGTTGACTTTACAGGAATAAAGATTGCAGTTGATTTTGACGGAACAATTGTTGACCACGAGTATCCAGGAATAGGCAAAGAGAAACTTTTTGCCTTTCAGACACTTAAGGAGCTCGAAAAACTAGGTGCAAGGCTAATCCTATGGACATTTCGTGCTGGTAAAGAACTTGATGAAGCGGTAGTATATTGCAGGAATAATGGAATTGAATTTTATGCGGTCAATAAAAACTACCCTGAGGAGCTATTCGATGAAACAGTGAGCCGGAAGGTAGATGCTGATATATATATTGACGATAAAAATATTGGAGGTTTTCCGGGTTGGAGCGGTGTTTGGCAGATATTAGCCCCTTATGAACTTCATGAACTGGAGGCTGAGAAAAGAATATCGTCGGCCCGAAGGAATATTTTTAAACGTTTTTTACCCTGAAAACAAATCGAATGCAAACTGATTATCAGAAATATCTCATATTCCTTTCAGTAATGCTTCCGCTGACATGGACACTTTCTTGTTCCGGCCGATCGGGAAAAATGAAAGAGTCAGGGGTTCATACATCAACGGGATTGAATGAAGAGGTTTCTTCGAAACTTATTAAAATAATTTCACCTGAAGAAAATACAGGTTTTAAACTCTACCAACCTGTTAAAGTCATACTTGCCCTTGAAGATAAAACAAGAGTACCCGACTCTGTAACTGTTTATTTCGATGGGAAATATGTTACATCTGTTAAATCATATCCATGGGAGTATTCTATCTCTCCCGTTTTCACAGTAACCACTGGCAGAAAATCATTGAAAGTGACTGCATTCAAAGGAGGTAAACCTCAGAATACTATTACGCGGTTCATGATAATTTATTCAGATCTGGTTCCAAAAAAGTATGGGTATAAGGTAATTCATACATATCCTCACAACAGGGATGCATTCACCCAGGGACTTGTTTATGACAACGGTGTATTATATGAGGGCACCGGGCAGGAAACAGGATCTACACTAAGGGAGGTGGCGCTCGAAACAGGGAAAGTCATACGGCAACTTAACCTTGATGACTCATTGTTTGGTGAAGGTATTACACTTTACCACGACCGGATATATCAGGTGACATGGAAAAATAAAATTGGATTTGTGTATAATAAGTCGGATTTTAAACTGATAAATAAGATCTATTATCAAACAGAGGGTTGGGGTTTGACAACTATAGATGACATGATTGTTATGAGCGACGGTACAAATATTCTCTATTTCTTTGAGCCGGAGATGTTTACTATTGTTAAAAGAATTGAAGTTTATGATAATAAGAAGAAAGTGGACCAACTTAATGAAATTGAGTATATTAACGGAGAGATTTGGGCAAATGTATGGATGACTGATCTCATAGCGCGAATTGATCCGGTAAGTGGTAAAGTTCTTGCATATATTGATTTGAAAGGTATTTTGCCCAAATCGGACCGTGATGCAGAGACCGATGTTTTAAATGGCATAGCATACGATAATCAGGGTAAAAGAATCTTCGTTACAGGTAAGAGATGGCCTAAACTATTCGAGATTAAGGTTATGGAATAATTTTACTTCCATAAACAATTTTAATACCTTCCGGGATTATACTGAATTCTGAAGGGGTCTGACCAAGCGATTCACCATCAGCCTCAGCGTACATTACAGAATCGGAACTGACCTTTATATTTTTACACTTATATCCGCTAATCTTCGGATGCTGAAGGATTGTGCCATCATAAAGGATCTTCAGGTTCCTGATTATCTCAAACTTACCCATCCCTTTTATTATCGTTACATCGAGTAGTCCGTCATAAGGTAGAGCCATGGGAGTTTGTCTCATACCTCCTCCGCAATAACGGCCGTTGCCAACATTAAGTGAGAAAACATCTGCAGTGAGCTTATCACCGTCTATAATAATCTTTGCCTTCGTGTTTTTATACGAAATAAGACTCATAAGAAGGTTGTAGAAATATAAGAGTTTGCCACTGTGGCCCCTGTCTTTCTGATGATTGGTTCTTTTTACAACAACCGATTCAAATCCCAGTCCGGCTATATTTATGAAATATCTCTCCTTTTTCTCCGACCTGTCATAGAAACTTACAAGGCCCACGTCATGTAGCATCAGTTTATATTCATGAATAATACTTACTGCTTTTTTATAATCAAGAGGAATCCCAAACATCCGGCCCCAATCGTTGCCTGTTCCGACAGGTATCAGTGCGAGGGAAATATCAGTTGTTGAACAAACCTTATTTAAAAAGACCCCATTAACAACCTCATTCAGAGTCCCGTCACCACCCACTGTAATTATCTTCCTGTAACCTTCTGCAATACCTTCAATTGTAAATCGGATAGCGTGACCTTTTTTTTCTGTAAATTTAACGGTAAATGATATGTCCTCTTTTTTTAGAAGATCTGAGATCTTGTCCCAGTCTTTTTCACCTCTTCCGCTACCGGCATTAGGATTTACAATGATCAGCCATTCTTTCTGATCGTTACTATGACTCATGATAATTTGTATATGTGGCGGACAAAGATGGAAATAAATAGACAATTTTTTTAAAATCCGGTTTAATATCACTTTAATGATCTGTTTATCAGACTTGCTGTTTTCCTTACCCGAACCAGTGAAAAGCAGATCTGCTGTATGTCCGATTCTTAATTTGTCATATAATCAATAAGTTACATTTTAAGGTCAAAACGACGGATGTTGATAAAGTGTTGAAAACCACAAAAAAAATGTTTACAATTACATCTTTTACTGCCGGTGGCAGAAGGGCATAAATAGTAAATTTGAAACTCAAAAACTAACTCGATAACTTAAAAAATGGGAAGGATTATAGCTATAGCAAATCAGAAGGGTGGAGTGGGGAAGACTACAACAGCCATAAACCTTGCAGCAAGTCTTGCCGTTCTTGAAAAGAAGGTATTGATCGTAGATGGAGACCCACAGGCAAATGCAACTTCAGGTATTGGAATCGATACCCGGCAGATAAGATGCACAATATATGATTGCCTGATTGATGGGAAAGAACCACAGGATGCTTTATTAAAATGTGAGATTGAGAACCTTTCAATAATACCATCAAACATTGATCTCGTGGGTGCAGAAATTGAAATGCTCGACAGGCATGAAAGGGAAAAGATTCTAAAAGAGGTACTTAAAAAAATCGAAGCAGATTATGATTATATTCTAATTGACTGCTCTCCTTCTCTGGGTCTTCTAACCGTTAACGCCCTTACAGCGTCGCACTCTGTTATAATACCGGTTCAGTGCGAGTATTTTGCTCTCGAAGGTCTTGGCAAACTTCTTAATACAATAAAAATTATTCAGAATAATCTTAATCCTGAACTTGAAATTGAGGGTTTCCTTCTGACAATGTTTGATGCACGTCTCAGATTATCAAATCAGGTTGCTGATGAGGTCAATAAGCATTTTCAGCAAATGGTTTTTAAAACTATAATCCAGAGAAACGTAAAACTCTCAGAGGCGCCAAGTTTTGGTCAGCCGGCTATCCTTTATGATGCCGATTCTAGAGGCACAGTCAACTATCTTAATCTGGCCAAAGAGCTGATTGAGAAACAGGAAATAAGAGTTAAAAAATAAATAAAGGACTTTTCATTTAGCGGAAACAATAATGATTATGATAAAGAAAAATGCGTTGGGAAGAGGTCTTGGTGCATTGATAGATGGCGTGGAAAAAGAGGTCCTTGAGAAAAAAGTTGAGGCAAACCTTGATATCTCTGTCGATTCGATCGAAGCAAATCCTTTTCAACCCAGGACAAGCTTTGATGAACAAGCGCTTGAAGAACTTTCAAATTCAATTAAAAAGCTTGGTATAGTACAACCACTCACAGTACGTGAGATTGGCGCAGGTCGCTTCCAGCTTATTGCCGGCGAAAGAAGACTCAGGGCAGCGCGCCTGGCCGGACTTACTCATGTACCTGCATATATCAGAACAGCAGATGATCAGGCAATGCTTGAACTGGCGCTGGTTGAAAATATTCAGCGGGAAGACCTTGATGCCGTGGAAGTAGCAATTAGTTTCCAGCGGCTGATCGAGGAATGTAAGCTCACCCAGGAACAATTGAGTGACAGGGTGGGAAAACAAAGATCAACTGTAGCAAATTATCTGCGCCTTCTGAAACTTCCGGCCGAAATACAGCTTGGCATTAAAAATAAGCACCTGATGATGGGACATGCCCGGACGCTTGTAAATATTGAAGATCCGAAAAAGCAGATCAATGTGTATTATAAAATCATTGATGGCGAACTATCTGTGCGTCAGGCAGAAGACCTTGTCAGACAATTACAGTCTGAAAAGAGCAAGGATCCGGTTAAGAATGAAAAAAAGAAAAAGCTAAATGATGATTTCACGCAGCTCTCCGAACATCTGAATAAGATATTTTCAGCCAAAGTAAACTTCAGAATAAACGATAAGGGCAAAGGGAAAATCGTGATCTCATTTGAAACCCCTGAAGAGATGGAACGTATTTTAGGAGTATTTGACCGCCTGAACTCCTGAAAATAATTATCTTTATCGGCCGTTATACTGGTTTTAGAACATAAAGACCAGTAAGTTTTTATTGTGAAGATTATTCATAAAATACTGATTATAGTTATCCTGCAGTTGATTTGCTTTCAACAAAACATCTTTTCGCAGGATACAGTCACTATTGCCAAACCAGTTAAGCAGAAGTTTAAACCTGAGACACTTAAGGCAACAATGATGGCTGTCTCATTCCCCGGACTTGGTCAGATATATAATAGAAAACTCTGGAAGATACCTGTAGTATATGCAGGTTTTGGCGCTCTTATCTATTCTGCTGGTTTCAACTCAAAGAATTATAACATGTATATGAAAGCTTATCAGGATTTTACAGATCAAATTCCTCAAACTCAGAGCTATACGAGACTGATACTAGCTGACCCTGCTACTTATGATCCTGTTCTGCATCCAAAAACTTTTAGTCTTTCATCTTATTCATATTATAAAGATGCAATGCTACGGATGGTTGACTATTATAAAAGATATCGGGATCTTTCGTATATTGGCATCGCAGGATGGTATCTTATTTCCATCCTTGATGCAAATGTGGATGCCAGTCTTTTTAACTACGATGTAAGTCCAAACCTTAATCTTACACTCGTTCCAATACAGATGACATTACCAGGTGGATTCATGGGGGCAGGAGTAGGTGTGGACTTGATAATAAACTTTTAAACTAAAAATTGAACTATGAGAATTAAAATAATACTTATAATTTTTTTCTTTGCAGTTCTCAAGGCAAATGCAGCATCTGATTTTGACACTATTATCATTAAATCGGATAACAGTAGTGATAGAATTGCCCGTGATCTTGATAGCCTGGTAAATACGTGGTACGTTAAAATTGCTATCAAGAATAACCTTAGTGAGTATCAGGGCGACACTATTCCCTTGCAATGTCCTGATTCAGTATATATTAAGAGACTGAGTAAGATTAATTCAATAATCAGCCTGCCTTTCAATAATATCATCCGGAATCATATCGAAGTTTATACCATAAGGCAAAGAGAAAAATTCAGTGCAGTTCTTGGTTTGAGGGATTATTATTTCCCGATGATTGAAGATGTTTTCGATTCTTATGGTCTTCCTGCAGAACTTAAATATATGGCTGTAATTGAATCCGCTCTTAATCCGGGTGTTGTCAACAGACATTCGGGAGCAACAGGATTATGGCAATTTATGTACAGCACCGGACGAATGTACGGACTTACAATTAACTCCGTTGTTGATGAGCGCAGAGACCCATTAAAAGCAACCCATGCGGCTGCACGATATATTAAAGACCTCTATCAGATATATAATGACTGGATTCTTGTTATTGCCGCATATAATTGCGGTCCTGGCAATGTAAACAAGGCAATTAAAAGATCTGGCAATAAAAAGGATTACTGGGATATTTATTACAGGCTTCCCAGGGAGACCAGGGGATATATTCCTCAATATATCGCGGCGGCATACGCAATAAATTATTTCGCTGAGCATAATATAGTGCCATTGCCACTTAATATTCCTGTTGCCACTGATACCATTATGGTTAATAAAGATATCCATCTTGCACAGATTTCAGAAGTTTTGGGTATTCCATTAGGAGAACTTTATGCACTCAATCCTCAATATAAAACAGGATTTGTTCCGGGTTCTTCAAAACCTCAGACTCTTACTCTGCCAATGAACCATCTTGGAGATTTTATTAATTTGAATGACACTATAAGGCAATACAAACCCGATCTTTATTTAAGTAAGTCAACCCGTATAGCTGATCCTACGCGCTCTTCTTATATAACAACCGATATTAAAGGCAGAACAAAATTAATTTATACAGTGAAGGACGGTGATAACATTGGATTCGTTTCTGAATGGTACAAGGTGGGGTTATCAGATCTCAGAAACTGGAATAATATTAACCGTAATAATATAAGGGTAGGTCAGAAACTGGTAGTATATATTGATCCTTCAAAATCTGAATACTATTCAAAGATCAATACAATGGCTTTTGCTGAGAAACAAGCGCTGGTGGGGAAAACCGCTGTATACAATTCACAACTATTGGCAATCCTCTCCCCCGGGGAATCCGAAGGTGAGTTTATTACTTATACAGTTCGTAATGGCGATACAATCTGGGATATTGTAAAGATGTTTGATAATGTTACCACGAATCAGGTACTGGCATTGAATAATATCTCTGATGCTGGTAAAATAAAGGTTGGACAGAAGCTGAAGATTAAGAAAAAGAGTTGATTCTTTTTTAATATATGCGTCCTTTAAGGTCATTCTTGTTATTATTGATCTTTCTGGCCTGTTTTACTGGTCTTCATTATATAATTCCTGCAAATCATCTTTTCCCTTCAATCTATGAATTTGTGCCTTCAGGCCTTATAAATAGTTTAAAATCAGGAAGCAAGAACAACGACACGATAGTAATTGAGCTGACAGATACAACTAAAATAAGTTCTGCAGATACAATTACATCAATCCTTTCGTTACAGACAATCCCTGAAAAACTGTCAGATTATCCATTACAAAGATTTCTTGATTCTCTCAGGTATTCCGAAGGACAGGTAAGGGTCATTTATTATGGAGATTCACAGATAGAAGGCGACCGCGTTACTTCGTTTCTGCGCCAAACATTAAGAAGAGAAAGAGGAGGGACAGGTCCTGGATTGTTTTTGCCTCTGATGCCGGTAATGTATACTAATTCAGTATGGCTAAACTCATCCTCAAACTGGAAACGGTATAACTATCTTTCTTATAAAACCAAAGAGATTTCGCATAGAAAACTTGGTCCATTCATGGCAATTTGCAGGTATTTACCAGAAGGAGTAACAACATCAAATCCTGAAAAAGCATTTGTAAGGATAAGCCCATCAAATGTTGCAGACAGCGCCTCGGCAGTATATGATATTTTACGGATATTTTATGAAAACAAGGAAGGGAAAGTACATATTATAGTTAAAGGTAATGGTGAAAAATTAATTGAAGACACATTAACGACGGGCATAGGTTATAATGAGATCAAATGCCAGTTATACGGGGCAAGAAATATTCTGATAGAGTTTGAAGGATGCGTAAGTCCCGATATTTACGGAATAAGTATTGAAAGTGAAACGGGTGTTGTAGTTGACAATATTCCTCAGCGTGGAAGCGCCGGACTTGAGTTTACGATGGTTGACAGGGAAAATCTAAAGGAGTCATATAATAAGCTATCCCCCGACCTGTTTGTTCTGCATTATGGTTTAAACATTGTAAAAAATATAAAAGACAATTATTCATATTATCAAAAAGGGTTGGTCAGACAGATTTCTCTTCTTAAGGAGATTTCACCGTTAACACCCATATTAGTTGTTGGTGTTACAGATATGGCAGCAAATGAGGGTGATAGTATAAAATCGTATAGTAATATTCCTGCCATAGTTGAAGCTCAAAAAAGAGCCACGCTGAAAGCTGATGTTACTTTCTGGAATTCATATCTGGCCATGGGAGGCAAATCATCAATTATTAAATGGGAACAAAAGAAACCTCCATTGGCCCAGAAAGATTTCATTCACTTTACTGGTCAGGGAGCTGATTCACTGTCAGCGATGCTGGCATCTTCGTTATTTGTGATTCATGTAACTGATTCTTCCCGATCGGCTATGACTGATACTATACCAGTCAGGGTTCCGGCTGCTCCGCGTATAGTTATTAATAACCCACTACCAAAGACAGGTCAAATAAGCTATTTTAAATCTCTTGTATTTTCAGTACTAAATTATGATCCGGGCAAACCATTTGTATTTACTTTGCCTGCCTTCTGGATATTTTTTCTTTTTGTACTCGCGGGCTATAGCCTGGTATATAAGAAATTGCTAATAAGGAATGTGTACCTGTTTTTGATCAGCCTCTTCTTTTACTATAAAGCCGGCGGTCTGTTTTTATTCATTCTGCTATTTGTAATTGTAATTGATTATACCTGTGGTTTTTTGATCTTTAAATCAAAGAGAGTGGCCGGAAGAAGGTTTTTTGTGCTCTTAAGTATAATTTCAAATCTCGGACTGCTTGGTTATTTTAAATATACAGGATTTATTATCACTACAATAAATGAGTTATTTGGGACTCAATTCAGGGTTTATGACCTGCTTTCGACTTTTTCTAATTCAATTCTCGGAACATCTTTTGATTTAAGCTATATAATACTTCCTGTCGGTATTTCCTTTTTTACTTTTCAGTCGTTAAGCTATACTATTGATGTTTACCGGAAAAAGATGGAACCGGTGAGGAATATTATAGATTTTGGCTTTTACGTTTCATTCTTTCCCCATCTTGTTGCTGGTCCTATTGTGAGAGCGTCTGTTTTTATTCCTCAGATATATCAGGAATTCAGACTTTCAAAGCCTGAATTCAGCCATGCTCTTTATATGATCTCCAAGGGTTTGATAAAGAAAATAATCATCTCAAATTTCATTGCACTTAACCTTGTTGATCGTGTCTTTGATGCTCCATCAATTTATTCAGGTTTTGAGAATCTTTTGGCAATATATGGATATGGATTACAGATTTACTGTGATTTTTCGGGTTATACAGACATTGCCATAGGTGTTGCATTGATTCTTGGATTCAGATTACCTGTAAACTTTAACTCCCCTTACAAAGCGAGAAGCATTACAGATTTCTGGAAAAGGTGGCATATCTCATTGTCGCAATGGCTTCGCGACTATCTCTATATTTCATTAGGAGGAAGCAGGAAGGGAAAGATCCGAACTTACTTTAATCTGATGATAACTATGCTTCTTGGTGGATTATGGCATGGCGCTTCATTAAAGTTTGTGATCTGGGGTGGTCTGCATGGTATTGGTCTGGTAATTAATAAAATATGGGATTCTATTTTTAAAAGTCATACAAAGCCAAAATGGATTGGCCGGGTATTTGCAGTTTTTATAACCTTCCAGTTTGTAAACTTTTGCTGGATCTTCTTCAGAGCTTCTGACCTGGAAAGTGCAAAGATTATGTTAAAACAGATCTTTGAGAATTTTTCGCCGGGATCATACCTTACTGTTCTTCCGGCTTACAGTAGCGCCTTAATACTGATGGCTGTGGCCTATATAATCCATTTTCTTCCGGAGCGGATAAAAGAGTCATACAGAGGATCATTTATAAAATCTCCGCTTATTGCCCAGTTTGCAGTGATCATGGTGGTTGCAGTCCTGTTGTTTCAGATGAAGACATCAGAAGTAATGCCATTTATCTATTTCAGATTTTAATAATTGTTGCTGGTTGTCCGAATTAAAGGTACTCAACTTCTTTTTACGAAGCCTAAACACTATATAATGCCTGCCTAGCATAAAAATCATGACTTGGAAGAGAATATCCTATCACCCCCACTGAAAGACATAAGCTACCGGCGCGTTGAATATCCCACCAAAAGTCCCGGAGCGGTTGAGCATATAATATCTCAGTTCTAGATGGGGAAAGAATTAATGGAGTACATTCCAAATAATTTGGTTTAATAAGGGGACCAATATCTTTAACCTGGTATATAAATGTCAGAGGATCATGTAAGTACGAAAAGTATTCATTGCCAATAATTTAAACAATAGTCATTATCGTCAATCTTTCCAGAAATCTTCTACCTCCCAGTTGGAAGGAAAACCCATTTCTTTTTCTTGGGCTAAAGGACACCCGGTCATTAATTCTTTAAGTTCTGACTTAAATCCATTCCCTGAGTCAACGATATTCAGGATATATTGCATACAACAAAAAGTTGCATAAACCTTGTATGGGTATACGCTTAAGTTATTAATAAATGAGTAGGATGGACGGGAGGGCAATTTAATATGTGTAGTAAGCCTCCGATTCCATAGTCTGCTATGATGAGCGCAAATATTACGGATATTGCTAAAACAATGCATCCAATTTTCAAGGAGACTAATATCATTAAGTCCAAAATGTTTCGCTACTGCTATCTTTTCAGGTCCTTTTTTTAAGTTTTGAAATATTTGTGATAATAAACCAAAGCTGGTTACTTCAAGACTCATCCATGAAGGAGGTTCAGAGGGAGTTGAATATTTTGTTTTATAATGCTCAATAAACGTTTCGTTACTTCGATCAATTTCAGCTTGAAGAGAAGCTCTCTGTCCGGCAAAGCGAACCAGATCTCGGTATAAAGCAGGGTTAATTTGCCAGTGACTACCATTATTCATCGCCCATTGATAAATAATTTGAGTCCTCAAGGCAATTTCAATTTTCTCTAAAGCTCCGAAAACCAGATGGCTTAATTTTCTGTCGAATTTGTAAAGGTTGATAATTTCCTCAAATGAAACTGGTATTATAAAAGGATGGTCTTCAGCAGTATTGTCTTGAAATGGGTAGGTATATGCCCTTAGCCTATAATAACTAATGTTAGAAAGATAAACTAGGGCTGAGCCTTCATCCGTAATTTTAAGCCCACGATCTTTTAAGCAGGCTAACTGCTTTTCTAGTGATACTGGGGGCTTGGAATATCGCATAAATTAACGGATATTATAAGTTAATATGACAAGTCTATAAAAAGCGAAAACCCGCCCGGGTGCGCTGTTCAAATGGGAAGCGTGGCAGGTATTATTACTGCAAATGTAGAATAGATTTTTCAATTAGCAAGCATTTTTATTAAAAATAATGTGTATCATATCACTTTGTCAATTGATTAGGTCTTTAGGTATTACACCAGATGAGAAGTTTTTTCCATCACTATTATATTCAGCTCCTTCAGAGCTGTTGAAGATTGGTGACTGTTCCACCCCCGGCTGGCGCCGGGGGTTATTCATATTTGGCTCTTTCAGAGCAGCTAATTAATCTAAATATCTTACGACAAGTAGATGTGTATAAAGGGTAGTTACGAAGCAGAGAGGGGATAGAGGTGAGTTCATTAAATATTATGGAGATTACAGATATGTATCAGAATCTCTTCCTTTTACAAACGGCGCGATAGCTCTGTTGTAAATACCTTGTACATAGGCTATTGCCATACCATAATTGGTAACTGGTACTCCGGCTTTAATTGCTGCCTGAAGTCTGTTATAAAGCTGTTTCCTTGTTATCATACAGCCACCGCATTGTATTACAAGAGAGTAGTCAGTAACAGGTCTTGATAAGGCATCAAGTCCGGCTACAACATCAAATTCAATCTTTTTGCCTGTAAAACTGGTTATCCAGCGTGGTATCTTTGTTCTTCCGATGTCATCACAGGATACATGATGTGTACATGATTCCAGAAGAAGCACCCTGTCACCGTCTTTTAAAGTTGATATTGTCGGAGTGCCTTTAAGATAATTGTCAAAATCCCCTTTAAACCTGGCAAGCATGATGCTGAAACTGGTCAGAGGGATATCATTAGGAATTGATGCATCTGCCTTGACAAATACCTGCGAGTCAGTAATTGCCAGCGCTGGTTTTATCCTGGTTTTCCTGAGGAATGCATCAACCTCCCTTTCTTTTAAAACTATAGCGACAGCTTCATTGTCAAGGATATCCCTGATAGCCTGCATCTGGGGAAGGATAAGCCGTCCAGCCGGAGCTTCGATATCGATAGGGGTAATAAGAAGTACAATATCCCCGTAACTGATAAGATCGCCAAGTAATGATGGATTTTTATATGAGTGTTCCGGGATTTTACTTCGGATCAGAGCTATTAGTTCCTCATAATTTCTTTTATCGATAGATGAAAACTCAAAGAGCGAATTACCTGTGACTGAGAATATTTTTTTTCTAAATTCAACAGTGGGCTCCTGAATGTCAGATTTACTGTGTATTACAATATATAGAAGATCATGAGCACTAAACATTTCTATAAGTTCATCCTCATATTTCCCCCATGAATTATCAGTCACAACGAGAAGAGCGAGATCGATCGTTTCAAGAGTCTTTATTGTCCGGTCAACTCTTTTCTGTCCAAGTTCCCCTGAATCATCAATACCTGCAGTATCAATAAGGATAACAGGTCCAAAGTCGGATATTTCAAATGATTTTTTGACCGGATCAGTAGTGGTTCCAGCATGGTCGGAGACAATAGCAATATCCTGACCTGCCAGACAGTTGATCAGGCTGCTTTTGCCGCTATTCCGACGGCCATAAATTCCTATATGCGGTTTTGACTCTCTTCCTTTGGTAACCATTGCTGGTAATTTGCTGCAAAATTAGTATTTTATTATCAGTATATTTCTCTGCGTAATTCTGTTCCCAAAACTGTACGATAGAATACAGAAAAACCCGGGATTAATTACAGATCATCAAGAGAAAACCCAAGTTTAAGAAGATTCCCGGGTTCAAGAATTGTTTTTAATTTAGAGTCATCAATGATTTTCAGAACACTGTTAGCTTCAAAGATGTTGATCTTTTTATCTTTCATTAGTCTGGCGAGTTCAGTTGCCTTGTGATATCCTATATGTGGATTTAAAGCTGTGGTAACTGATGGACTGTTTATAACGGCCTCATATCCTGCTGTTTCGTTAATAATCAGGCCTGTGAACAGGTTGTTTAATAAGGTATTATTGCATGAAATAAGCAAATTAATGCTTTCAATAACAGCTGTTCCGATAACCGGGAGGTAGGCGTTCAGTTCAAGAGTGCCCTGTCCGCTGAGCGAGGAGATAAGAACATCGTTGGAATATATTTTATGAGCTGCAGAAATGACAAATTCGGGTATTACAGGATTAATCTTCCCGGGCATGATTGAGCTTCCTACCTGACGGTCAGGGATTGAAATAGTTCTTTCACCTGCAAAGTCCGATGCCAGAAGGCGTAAGTCGGAAGACATTTTTTCAAGGTTTACTGCATGGGCTTTCAAAGTGGCATGAATCTCAACCCATTTGTCGAAGTTTGAGGTTGCATCGGAAAGATTTTCACTGTGTGCAAGTGGCAGTCCCGTAAGCTTACGCAGCTCAGGGACAACTTCCATTATAAAAAACCTGGGCAGTGATAATCCGGTACCTATAGCACCACCACCAAGATTCACCTGTTTAATTCTTTCAGAGCATTTTGATACTCTCCACCAGTCGCGTGAAAGAGCTTCATTATATGTGCTGAAAAGAATTCCGAAGGAAGATGGTACGGCAGCCTGTAATTGTGTATAACCTGGCCGAAGCATCTCTCTGCTTTTCTTCTCAAGTTCCTCAACCTTCTGCCGAAGCATGTTTATTTTTCCTTCGAGCGATTGCAAAAGTTTCATTACAGCTACGGTAAGAGCTGTTGGAATTACATCGTTGGTTGACTGATAAATATTCGCGTGTTCAAGGGGATCGATAAAAGTGTATTCACCACACTTATGTCCTGTGATCAGGAGTGCCGAATTTGTAATTATCTCATTGATATTCATGTTAATACTGGTACCGGCGCCACCCTGGACAGCAGGGATTATAAAATGATCATAATGAGCTCCGTCAGACACTTCTCTGGCAGCGACAGTTAATGCATTAAGAATATCGGCGTTTATTATTTTGAAAGTAAGGTTATTACCGAATTTGGCCTCAGCAGCTGTCCGGAATTTCCTGTAGGTGTTATAGCAGGCTTGTTTTGTGATACCAACGGATTTGTACCATTCAATAGGAAAGAGTGAGTTCCCCGGGAAATTTTCTATTGCCCTTACAGAATGAATTCCGTATAGAACTTCTTCAGGAATCTGTTTTTCTCCAAGTGAGTCTTTTTCAATCCGGAACATAATAAACTTTTTTTCTATGGTTTTTCACCCCCAAACCCCCCATAGGGATGCTTAAACTAAGGTTTGAGTTAGCCCCCCCTGGGGGGGATGGGGGGTAAAACTTAGAAGGGACAAAATAACTATATGTTACTCCCCGAAACGGGTTTTGCATAAGCAAGCACATCGCTTCCGGTGATCTCAGCAGGACATAGGATGATAAGTCTTTCAATAACATTTCTGAACTCTCTGACATTCCCTGTCCATTGGATATTCTGCAGCTCTTTGAGAGCATCCTCTTTAACCACTTTTTTACTCATTCCATATTCATTGCAGATTAATGAATTAAAGTATTCTGCCAGAAGAGGAATATCATCCTCTCTTTCATTAAGAGAAGGAACATGAATTAGAATAACGCTGAGTCTGTGATATAAATCTTCACGGAATCCATTATTTTCGATCTCTTTTTTAATGTTCTTATTTGTTGCTGTGATGACACGGACATTAACATGAATATCTTTGTCGGAACCGACTCTTGTGATCTTATTTTCCTGGAGAGCTCTTAGTACTTTTGCCTGGGCTGAAAGGCTCATATCTCCTATCTCATCGAGAAAAAGAGTTCCTCCGTTTGCCTGTTCAAATTTGCCAATCCTCTGTTTGATAGCTGATGTAAATGAACCTTTTTCATGACCAAAAAGCTCACTTTCAATAAGTTCCGAGGGGATTGCTGCACAATTGACTTCAATAAACGGACCTTTTGCTCTGGAGCTTTTTTCATGTATCTGATGAGCGACAAGTTCTTTTCCGGTTCCATTTGATCCTGTGATGAGCACTCTGGCTTCAGTAGGTGCAACTCTGTCGATCATACTTTTGACCTTTACAATAGCCTCTGACTCACCAACAATCTCATACATTTTGCTTACCTTGTTTTTAAGCACCTTAGTCTGAATGATAAGCTTCGACTTATCCATTGCATTGCGTATCGTAATGAGAAGTCTGTTAAGATCGAGAGGCTTTTCAAGAAAATCGTATGCTCCTTTTTTTATTGATTCAACAGCTGTATCGATGTTGCCGTGTCCGGAGATCATAATAACCGGGGTATCTGACGATGTCTCAGATATTTTACCGAGGACTTCAATACCATCCATTTTAGCCATCTTGATATCGCAGAGTACTATGTCATACGAATTTGCAGAAAACATTTCAAGTCCTTTCGGACCGTCTTCAGCAAGGTCAACTTCATATTTTTCATACTCCAGTACCTCCTTGAGAGTATTCCGGATTGCCCTTTCATCATCAATGACTAATATTTTAGACATCTACTTTTGGCTTTATACTTTTGTCTCTTATCTTTCATCTTTTTTCACCACGGAGATCATGGATTTGCCCTGTGCCCTGTGCTTTTCTTTACCCACTGTATCGTAGCCACTTCCACATCTCTTTCCAGGAAGTTTTCTTACCATACATCAGGATGCCGGTTCTGTAAACCTTAGCTGCCATCCATACAAATGCACCGAAAGTTACCACCATTAATAACATTGAAATTACTATTTGCCAGCCAGGCACACCAAAAGGAATACGTGCCATCATAACGATAGGAGAGGTTAATGGGATCATTGAGCACCAGAAAGAGAGTGAACTTTCCGGATTTTGCATTGTCCCCATAGCTACCATCAGCGCCAGTATTATAGGTATAGTAACAGGTAGCATAAATTGTTGTGTCTCAGTTTCGTTATCTACTGCAGATCCTATGGCAGCGAAAACTGAGGCATAGAGAAGATAACCAGTAATAAAATAAAAGATAAAACAGATAATTATCAAACCCCATGGCTGATTCATTGCATTATCGAACATCTGGGAAAATTCGGCAAGTTGTGGCGACATCTGTGCAGTTTGAGTAGTTCCGGCGACCTGCTGATTTCCCGACATTAAATTCTGAGGCATTGATTGTGATATTTCTGTAATACCTGATTTCGGAAGAATTGTGGTTTTGAGAACTGTTACAATTCCAACAGTAAGGAAAATCCAGATCATAAATTGAGTGAGACCAACGAGTGCAATGCCAATTATTTTGCCCATCATCAGCTGTATCGGTTTCACTGACGAGATAATGACCTCAACAACTCTGCTTGTTTTTTCCTCTATTACTCCTCGCATTACCTGTGCGCCGAAAATGAAAACCAGCATGTACATCAGGAAACCAAGAATGTAGGCAAGGGCCATTGCTATCCCCGTACTTGTACCTTTTTCAACACCGGATTCATCTAGTTTTTTCGTCTGGATAGTGACGTTTGTCTCGATGTTTTTCATTATGTCATCAAGATTATCAATCTTGTATGCTAATAACTTCTGTCTCTCAATTTCCTTTTTAAGGGAGCCTTCAATATGTTGAAGCAGGCCGATTGGCGGTTGTTTTTTTGAGATGATATAAACAGCGTTAGGTGTATTTACCAGTTCAGGAGAAATGTAAAGAATGCCGTAATAACCTGCTTTTTCAAAAGTTTTTTTAAGGTCCTCAACTTTAGTGTTTTCAAGGTATACAAATTCAGCATCTTTTGTATTCTTTACAACACCTTTAAAAAGATCTGAGTTATCTTCGATTACTGCAATCTTTTTAAAATCACCGCTCTGGTTCATCATAATAAAAGTGGGGACAATAATTATAGCAGCCATGAGAACAGGAGCAAGAATAGTCATTATTATGAATGATTTTTTTCTAACTCTTGTTACATATTCTCTTTTAATAATTACGGATATCTTGTTCATAATAAAACAGTTTCGAGGTTAATTGCAGGTTTAATTACGGGCTTCAATCACCCTGATAAAAATCTCATTCATTGATGGTAGTGCCGGGTTAAAAGAGAGGATATTGCCCGATATCATTAAAGTTTGCAGAATATCATTTGTATTGATATTACTGGTTGTTTTTAGTCTGATAATACTTTTATTATTTTCAGTCTGCTGTTTCAGAATATTATAATGACCATTCCCTTCAATTTTCACGTCACCGTCAAATACCAGATCATATTCGTTTGCCGCCCATTTGCTCCGGATCTCATTCACACTTCCTTCAAGAATTGTTTTTGCTTTATCAATCAGAGTGATATTATCGCATAATTCTTCAACGGATTCCATATTGTGGGTAGAAAAAATAATTGTAGCGCCTCTCTCTCTCAGGAACAGGATTTCATTTTTTACAATTTTAGTGTTGAGTGGATCAAATCCTGTAAAGGGCTCGTCAAAAATAAGAAGTTTGGGTTCGTGAAGTACTGTTGTCACAAACTGAACCTTTTGTGCCATTCCTTTTGACAGTTCTTCGACTTTTTTACCCCACCAGTCAATTATGTCAAGTTTTGTAAACCAGTACTTTAGTCTTTTCATTGCTTCAGCTTTCGAAAGCCCTTTTAGCTGTGCAAAATACAAAGCCTGCTCGCCAACTTTCATTTTTTTATAGAGACCTCTTTCTTCTGGCAGATATCCAATAAACTGGACATCAGAGGGCAGCAGCTTTTTCCCGTTAAGGAATAACTCCCCTGTATCTGGTCCGGTTATTTGATTTATTATCCTGATTAGTGTTGTTTTTCCTGCACCATTTGGTCCCAGCAGCCCGTAAATGCATTGCTCAGGAACGGAAATGCTTACATTATCGAGTGCCAGCTGATTGCCGTACTGTTTTGTGACATTCTTTGCTTCAAAAAGTGCCATAAGGGAATAATTTTAAAATATATCAAAAGTCACGTAAATATAAAAAAACTCTTTGAAACACAACGCTTTTCCTACTCAAAATACCCTCTCATCCTTTCGAAAAATCCCTTATCATTTTTGTCGGGATCGGGTGTGAAAGAGTCAGAGTCTTTGAATTTCTCAAAGATCTTCAGTTCATCTTTATTAACACTTTTGGGTATCCAGACATTGACGTTAACAAGCAGATCACCACGGCCATATCCATTTACTTCAGGTAATCCTTTTCCACGAAGACGAAGGATTTTTCCCGGTTGGGTACCAGGTTCTATTTTTATTTTTACGTTATTATCTACAGTAGGAACTTCAACATGGGTACCTAGTACTGCATCGGGGATACTTATAAACAGATTATAGATCAGATCATTGCCCTCTCTTATCAGGTCGGGATGCTCTTCTTCATCAATCACTACCAGCAAGTCGCCATTTACTCCGCCTCTCCTTGGAGCGTTTCCTTTACCCTCGACAGTCATCTGCATTCCCTTTCCGACACCAGCAGGAATATTGATTTTGATAACCTCTTCTTTTTGTACGATTCCTTCCCCGTAACAAGCAGTGCATTTTTTTATAATGGTTTTGCCCTCGCCACCACATGAAGGGCAGACCGCTGTAGTCTGCATCTGACCCAACATTGTATTTGTAAGTCTGGTAACCTGCCCCGAACCGTGACAGGTGGAACATGTTGATATACTTGATGGATCGGCTGCGCCTGTTCCTCCGCAGGAATCACATGTATCGTATTTAGTGACTTTAATTTTCTTCTCTGCTCCGGCAGCAATTTCCTGAAGAGTAAGCTTAACCTTAACTCTCAGATTACTTCCCTTGATCACCCTCCGGCCTCTTCTACCGCCTCCGAATCCGCCAAAACCACCAAAAATATCACCGAAAGAGGAGAAGATGTCATCCACTGTCATACCCTGACCTGAAAAGCCACCGCCATTATTACCCATTCCCGAATGGCCAAAACGATCATAGCGGGATTTTTTTTCTTCATTACTTAAAACTTCATAAGCTTCAGCAGCCTCCTTGAAGATTTCTTCTGATTTTTTATCGCCGGGATTCTTGTCAGGATGATACTTCAAAGCCTGTTTTCTGTATGCTTTTTTTATCTCCTCCTTTGTGGCCTCTTTCGATACACCAAGCACTTCATAATAATCTCTTTTCCCCATCCCTATTGATTTTTATTTTATTCAGCCACGATTCTTTCATTGGACCTATTCAGGGTTTATTCCCCCACAACAACTTTCGAAAACCTTATAACTTTATCCTGCAAATAATACCCCTTCAGAACTACATCAACTACTTTCCCTTTCTTATCAATTTCTTCGACCGGAACTTTTGCTACCGCTTCATGCAGATCAACATTAAAATTACTGTTTAGCGATTCAATTTCTTTTATTCCATTCTGTTTAAGGAAGTCACTGAACTTCCCGTAAATTATGTCAATTCCATCTTTCAGAGCAATGCAATCTGTTGATGCGTCTATATGTTTCAGAGCTCTTTCAAAATCGTCCATCAGCGGAATGATGCCAAGGAGCAGGTTTTCGCCGGCATATTTTGATAAATCCATCTTCTCGCGTAATGTTCTTTTTCTGTAATTATCAAATTCAGCTGAAAGACGAATATACTTATCCTGCATCTCTGCCAGTTTTTCTTCAACAACACCTACATAGGTGAGCGCTTTGTCAGTAGCCAAAATGTCGTCCTCTAAACCCTCAGATGCATTTTCTGTAGATATACCGTATCCGGAATTCTCTGATCTCTCTTCGGTATAATTATCAGGAGTATCAGTATTTTCTTTATTTTCAGTTGATTTGTTAATATTATTTAGTCCTGACTCTTCATGGTTTTTCATCTTTTTTTTCATCATCACACAAAGTATTTCAATTTTACTTAAGTTATTTAACAAAATACCTGCCAACCATTTGAAATTGACAAATTGGCAGGGACCTAATTACCTGACAGGAAGTTATGGTAATCTGGTAATATCCGCACCGAGTGCATTCAGCCGTTTATCAATATTCTGATAACCACGGTCGATTTGTTCGATATTATGAATAACACTTTTGCCGTCAGCAGAAAGAGCAGCAATCAACAGAGCTACACCCGCCCTGATATCAGGTGACGACATAACTGTACCTTTTAACCGTATCATCTTATCCTGACCAATTACAGTAGCTCTGTGGGGATCGCAAAGAATAATCTGAGCTCCCATGTCAATCAGTTTATCTACAAAGAAGAGACGGCTTTCGAACATTTTCTGGTGTATAAGGACAGCGCCTTTTGCCTGAGTTGCAGTTACAAGGAACACACTAATTAAATCGGGAGTCAGTCCAGGCCAGATAGCATCAGAAATGGTCATTATTGATCCATCAATAAAAGTTTCTATTTCGTAATGTTTTTGACTTGGGATAAAGATATCATCGCCTCTTCTCTCGATAATTATTCCAAGACGTCTGAAGGAGTCCGGTATAATTCCAAGATTTTCGAAGGAAGTGTTTTTAATTGTAATCTCTGATTCTGTAATAGCCGCCATGCCTATGAATGATCCTATTTCAATCATATCCGGCAGGATCGTATGGTTACATCCACTCAGATCTTTTACTCCATCAATATAAAGGAGATTGGAACTAATCCCTTCGATCTTTGCTCCCATTGAAACCAGCATCCTGCAGAGTTGTTGAACGTAAGGTTCACAGGCTGCATTGTATATTGTAGTACGGCCTTTAGCCAGAACTGCTGCCATTATAATATTGGCAGTACCGGTAACTGAAGCCTCATCGAGGTGCATGTAGGTACCTGTTAATGATGGGGCTTCAACTTTAAAATACGGATCTTTGGAATCAAATTCAAACTTTGCTCCGAGCTTCTGGAAACCGGTAAAATGCGTATCGACTCTGCGTCGTCCGATTTTATCTCCTCCTGGTTTAGGTATAAAAGCTTTACCAAATCTGGCCAGTAGCGGACCAACTATCATTATGGAACCCCTTAAACTTGAGCTCTGTACCCTGAATGCACTTGTCTGGAGATAGTCAAGATCAACATCTACTGCTTCAAAACTTGTTACTGATTCAGATTCTCTTGTTACCTTAACGCCCATGCAGCTGATCAGTTCAATCAGCATATTTACATCGCTTATATCAGGAATGTTCCTGATTGTAACTTTTTCTGAAGTTAGCAGAGTTGCACATATTACCTGCAAAGCTTCATTTTTGGCTCCCTGAGGCGTTATTTCTCCCTTAAGCGGTTTACCTCCATGAACAATAAAAGTGCCCATTAATGTCTGATGTGTCCTTTTTTCTTAACGAATTGTTTATTCTGCTGTTTCCCGTGAGGTTTCCCAATTGGTTTTCTTTTAACTGGTGGAATCAGTTCTCTGACTTCAAGAATTCTAACCCCCTCAGTCATTAACAATTTACCTTTGGATAATAATTTCATGTCTTTTATTATCACCTCATCAGCTACCTGGCCTCTGTTCCAGATAATATATGATTTTTTCATCTGATTGACAATCAGAGTAGTAAAGTATTCTTTTTCCTTTCCTTCTTCCAGTTCGCAGGCAGCATTAATCATTAGTTCGATAATACGACCATAGTGTAGAAATCTTATACTTCCCTTCTTATAGGGCACTTGTTGTGGCTTTTCAACGAATTTCGACGGTTCAGGAACAGGATAGGGTGAATCAATATCCAGTTCAAAGCTTGCAATCAGTGCCAGATGATCCCATAATTTATGTTTAAAATCGCCAACATCGCGAAGATGAGGATTAAGGTTACCCATTATCGAAATTATGGTCTTTGCAGCACGGTTTCTCTCAACCCTGTCTTCAATGGTCTTAATATGATCGACCATTTTCTGAACATTCCTTCCATATTCAGGCAAGGCCATTCTTTTCCTCTGCGTATTATAATCGTATATCATTATGGGCATATTTATTTTCTGCAAAGCTAGTAATTTAAAGTAAATTCACGAAAGGTTGACTTTTAGCCACGAAGACGCTAAATCGATAAGGTTTTCAATGGTTACTTTAATAACCATGAAGTTCCGTTAAAAATATACTCATTAACATTGATGTTTTGCTTATAAAGAAGTTCCCTCGAATCACTGATAAATTTTTTCATGTGCAGAAATGCATCAGGTTTGTCAAAGAAGTCAGGTTTGTTTTCAAACTCAGAGCAGGGAAGGATAAAGAATTTTTTTCTGTATTTCTCGATTGGAGTATAAACCCATGTAAGGTAAAAACCTGCATTTGAAATTCTGTATTTATCACCATTTTTTGTTAGGTCAACTCTTACCATTGATCCTCCATCAGTTTTTGGTTTTCTCTGGTTCGATACAAAATTACCCAGAGAGTAAACCACTACATCCTGATTGCCGGTAGTAATATTTTTGGTCAGGAGCATTTTCTGAAGAACATGCGGATGAGAACCTATTACCATGTCAACACCAATTGATTGGAAATATTCTGCAAGATCAGTCTGGCTTTTTGATGGAATTGTATCATACTCTGTTCCCCAGTGCAAAAACAGGATAATGATATCTGCCTTCTTATTTTTCGCTTTATTAACATCATCGGTAATTATCTCTTTATCCAGCATATTGACGATTACCGGTTCAGGGACTTTTATCCCGTTGGTACTAAAAGTATAATTGAGCAGGGCAATTGAAGTACCGTTTTTGTGAATCATTAATGGGGTGAGACTATCACGGCACGATAAATTCAGAAAGGTACCTGTGTGGGGAATTCCTATACTGTCGAGTTTATTTATTGTATTTATAATTCCTCTCTTTCTCCTGTCTGCCGCGTGATTATTTGCATTGACGAGGTACTCAATGCCGGCATTCTTACAGGCAACTGCAAGATCAGCCGGTGAACTGAATTGTGGATACCCCATATAAGGCTGACCATCAAGTGTTACTTCAAAATTAGCAATTACTATATCAGCTTCAGAAATGACAGGCTTTATGTATTTGAACACATCATCATAGTTATATAAATGGTTCTCCCTGTTCTCTGCCGACCAGATCTGTTCATCATGGCCCATTATATCACCTATAAAAAGCAAAGAAAATTTATTGTCTGTAGATAGCTGACTCTGGCTTTTCGCCGGAATAAAGACAGAAAAACAAAGAAACAAAAATAGTACAGATCTGAGATTAAAAGTTATTCGGTTCATGTGTCCTCAATTATCAGATTATTAATTATCAGGTTATAGCTCCGGAATTGATATTGGTTACTTCAAAGATACCTTTAAACTCTGATGTGTTGTAAACTATGTCAAATATACCTTATCTTTCTTCTGTTTATATAAATAATGCGAATGGATATTTTTGGTAAATACAAATGGAGTGGAATTGTCAAAAAGATTATTCTCTTTTCGTGGCCTTTCTTTCTTGCAGTGTTAGTTTTTCTAAGTACTAAATTTGCTATCAGAAACAGTGAATTGGTCGAGCATTATTTTTCGAGAGGGATCTATCCTTTTATTGCAAATTTATTCTCGTCTTTTAGCAAATTATATCCTTTTTCAGTGTGGGATATCTTCTGGATATTGATTATATGGTTGGTAATTAGTGGATTATTTTTGGTTGTGTTCAGAAAAATGAAGTTTGGCAGGTATATTTTGCGAACCGCACAGTTACTGGCATTACTTTATTCATTTTTCTACATAGCCTGGGGTTATAATTATTTCAGACCAAAGATTGAAAAACGGATTGGCTGGGAGAACCCGAAAACTGATGAAATGATTTTTCGGTCGATCCTCGATTCAATAATTATACATACGAATTACAATTACATTCCTATTTCATCTGCAGATTACTCAACAATTGATATGCTTGTTGAGGAGTCCTACCGCAAAAACAGCCTTGAATTAGGGATTAATTATCCAAATGGCACCCGTTGTCCCAAAATAATGCTCCTAAGTTCTATTTATTCAAAATTAGGAGTAAGCGGTTATTTTGGACCATTTTTCAATGAGATTCATTTGAATTATTATCTGCTTCCTCTGGATTATCCTTACGTGCTTGCTCATGAGAAAGGACACCAGTTTGGAATTACCAGTGAAGCTGAGGCCAATCTTGTTGCGTATATAATTTGTGTAAAATCGGGAGACAAGCGCCTGGAATATTCCGGATACCTGTCTTTGCTGGTATATTTTCTCAGGGATGCAACTCAGATGAAGGATTATCGTGACTATTTGAATAAAATTGATACGAGGGTCTTGCGGGATTTACGATTCAGGCAGAAGTATTACCCGGGTCTTCAAAGTAAAATTCTTTCAAAGATGCAATCCACGGTGAACGATAGTTATTTGAAAGCTAATAATATTGACAAAGGGATTAAGAATTATAATCAGGTCGTTTCTCTGGTTATTACCTGGTATTATAATTCGAAAATTTATTAACTTTGCCCGCTTTATTTTAGAAATCCTGTTAAACATGCAGGGTATGATTATGAGAGGTAAAGAACATCATCTTGACATTAAAAAGTTATCATTTGCAGGTCTGATCATCACCCTTGGAGTAGTCTATGGTGATTTAGGGACCAGCCCTCTTTATACAATGAGGGCGATTCTTCTGGCAGGGAGAAGCAATATCAATGAACTATTAATATATGGATCTTTATCCTGTATATTCTGGACGCTTACACTTCAGACAACAGTTAAATATATCCTTATTACTCTGCGGGCTGATAATAATGGAGAAGGAGGCATTTTTGCACTTTTTGCCCTGATCAGGAAAAAATCAGGATGGGCAGCCCTTCTTACTATGGCCGGGGGTGCTGCATTACTTGCAGATGGAGTTATAACGCCTTCAATTACAGTTACATCGGCAATTGAGGGATTGAGGCTTTTTAATCCCGACATTCCGGTAATTCCAATTGTTCTGATCATTTTTGGAGCATTGTTTTTTATTCAGCAATTTGGTACTAATTTTGTCGGAGGTTCTTTCGGTCCGATAATGGTTGTCTGGTTTACGATGCTAGGGGTGTTTGGATTTTCTCAACTTATGCATTATCCCGACATTTTACGAGCCATCAATCCAGCGTTTGCAGTCAGGTTTCTGAGAGAGTATCCCGGCGGATTTATCCTTCTGGGAGCTGTTTTTCTCTGTACTACGGGAGCGGAGGCACTTTACTCCGATCTTGGTCACTGTGGAAGGGCAAATATAAGAGTATCCTGGATCTTTGTAAAGATCACCCTGTTATTGAACTATTTTGGACAGGGAGCATGGGTTATGATGAATGATGTTTCAGGAGGTGATATAAATCCGTTTTACTCAATTATGCCAAAGTGGTTCCTCTTACCCGGGATATTAATATCTACAGCTGCAGCCATAATTGCCAGTCAGGCATTAATAAGCGGATCGTATACACTTCTCAGTGAAGCTGTTTCCCTTAATTTCTGGCCCAAAATCAGAATATTACACCCTACTTTTATACGGGGACAAGTCTATCTCCCATTTGTTAACTGGTTCCTTTGGATCACCTGCAGCCTTGTAGTATTCTTCTTTAAAGAGTCATCAAACATGGAAGCTGCTTATGGGTTGGCGATCACAATTACCATGATAATGACAACTTTATTGCTGTCATATTATTCCTATCAAAGCGGATGGAACCACAGGCTGGTTTTATTGATGCTGACAGTATATCTTACAATTGAAGGAAGTTTTTTAATTGCCAACCTTCACAAATTCAAATACGGAGGCTGGTTCACCTTATTGCTGGCATCTCTCTATTTCATTATTATGTTTGGATGGTATTTCGGACGAAAGTTGAAAAACAGGTATGTAACTTTTACTGACCTTTACAAATATATTGACCTGTTTAAGGACTTATCCAATGATAATTCTGTTCCTAAAACAGCAACCAACCTGGTATACATAATTAAAGCAAACAGGCTTGATCAGGTTGAATCAAAGGTGATTTATTCTATTTTCCAGAAGCAACCCAAACGCGCAGATACTTACTGGTTATTGCATGTGGACAGGATCGACGAGCCAGACAGGATTGATTACCAGGTTAACCAGATTATACCCGGAGTTCTGATACGAGTGGATTTTCATATTGGATTTAAGGTCGAACCCAAAATCAATCTCTATTTCAAAGAAGTACTTGAAGATATGATAGCAGCAGGAGAAATAAAACTTGAGAGTACTTTCGACTCACTTAAAAAGCATTCTATGCCTGCCGATTTTAAATATATTCTCATCGACAGAATAATGCCGAATGACTATAAACTTTCCGCCATGGAAAATATCACGCTGGCTCTTCATAGCCTGTCGAGGCTTCTGTGTATTTCCGATGTAAAAGCATTGCAACTCGATTCTGCAAACACTATTGAAGAAAAGGTTCCTATTACTATTGATCAACCTGTTAAGACAAGAATCAGCCGGATAAAAAATAATTAAATCTTTATCATTTATCTCTGTCAGTCAATTCGTTTAGTCTTTAATTGTTTGAAGTTTATTCGTATGTGTGATATTAATCTTCCAATTCTAGATAATCCTCTTCAAGATCGTTATGATCATCGCCTCCTAAACTGTAATAGTTATTCTCTTCATCCTCACTTCCTATTATTTCCAACTCGTCCTCAACTTCTGAACCTGGAATATCCAGGTCGCTTCCGGTAACATCGTCGTCAAAATCCTTCTCATTATTTTTTCCTGTTTTATAATTGTCAGCAGGTTCTTTGACATTGAACGGATCTTCCGGATTAATTGTTCTGTCTTTTTGTAATTTTCCGTAAATATCTTCACCTGGAGGATATAAAGGGTAACCTTGTGGATTATTTTTATCCGGGTCATCTTTTTTCCGGAGATTAATCTTAGTTTTATTAGTATTGTCTTTCATAAAATTATCAGAGTTAATGAGGTTCTGTTGCGTAATCTTTTTATTATTATTTTTAATTAACCCTAAAACAATTCTTGAGTAGTTATGCATATAAACAATTTTACAACTTTCATTGTTCATTGTCAGGATTGATTATTAAATATCAGAAAGAGTCATATTACAGAAGATAAAAAGAAGAAATTGTTTTGAGTTTTCCTTTCTTTATTTTATGATTTTTTCAAATATACCTGACATTTTTTCTTAATTTTCGATTTAATTCCTGATAGGTGAAATAAAATCTGTTTATTGTTATATTTGTATTATGCTGTTGGTACAAGATATTACTTTCTGGCCTTTTATAGTTTTCGCGTTTATTGTAATTTCCCTTATTGGAATAATGATAGGTCTTTCCTGGGTGCTGGGAGAGCGGCATAAGGAGAAGACCACGGATGAACCTTATGAATCGGGAATACCCCCGACTGGTGATGCAAGGCTACGATTTTCTTCCGGTTTTTATATTATAGCTATGTTCTTCGTCATTTTCGATCTTGATGCTGCTTTTATTATGCTGTGGGCCGTATCATTTCGTGAACTTGGACTTGCCGGTTATATAGGAATATTGATATTCATAGGATTACTGGTCGTACTGTTGGTCTATGAACTAAGCATTGGAGCTCTGGACTTTGGGCCAAATGGGAAGAGAATACTTAAGTATAAAAACAAGATTAATGATGAACTCCAATGATAAAAGCCAATGACAAATATTCAGTACCCGGAAAGGACAATACCGATGATATTGGCAGATCAGTATTGCTTGGCAAACTTGATGATATGATTTCCTGGGGAAGAAAAAATTCCCTCTGGCCTTTTGGTTTTGGATTATCATGTTGCTTTGTAGAAATGGCCACAGCACTCACAAGCCGGTATGATCTTGCAAGATTTGGCGGAGAAGTGATCCGTGGTACACCCCGGGAAGCAGATGTGATGATTGTTGCCGGCACTGTGTTTCTTAAGATGGCACCCATAATACAAAGGTTGTATGAACAGATGATGGCTCCTAAGTGGGTCATTTCGATGGGATCTTGTGCAAATTCGGGTGGGATGTATGATATTTATAGCGTTGTGCAGGGTGTTGATAAGTTCTTGCCTGTCGATGTATATGTTTCCGGTTGCCCTCCGCGTCCCGATGCGTTTCTTGAAGGGCTTTTGTTACTTAGGGAATCAATAGGGAAAGAACAACGTCCCTTCAGTTGGGTTATCGGACCACAGGGAATTCATAAAGCTGATAAGGCCTCGATGCGCGATAAAAAAATGGAAGAACGTTCAAAAATGGGTATCATAAGGCCGATGAACGAAATTTAACATCAGGTTACGAATGTCAAAATTTATATGAGTAATAACGATCACGATATAATTTCTGAACTGCGATCTGAATTTAGTGACCATACTATTCTGTCTCAACAGCAGACTAAAGATGGCACTCCGACAATTTGGATAAATAGGAACGATCTGGTTCAGGTACTGAAATATCTGAAAAACGAAATCACTCTGCCTTTTAAAATGCTTTATGATCTCACTGGTATAGATGAGCGTACACGAACTAAACGTGATGGTCAGCCTGCCAGCGATTTTACCATTGTATACCATCTTACCTCGTTTGATAGGAATCAGGATATCAGGATAAAGGTGGCTCTGACAAATGGAGACACAAATATTCCAAGCATAACAACTGTATGGGAATCAGCAAATTGGTATGAGCGGGAAGTGTTTGATATGTTTGGTATTAACTTCACCGGACATCCACGGCTGACAAGGATTCTGATGCCAAAAAGCTGGAAGGGACATCCATTAAGGAAAGATCATCACGCAAGAGCTACCGAAATGGATCCGTTTGTACTTACAGATATTTTAAGAGACGAAGAAGATGCAAATCTTAAGTTTAATCCTGAAGAATATGGATTGGACACAAAAAGCGAAGACAGCGATTTCATGTTTCTGAACATCGGGCCTCAGCATCCGGGAACACACGGTTTGTTAAGGCTTATAGTTCAATTGAACGGGGAAGATATTGTAAACATAATACCTGATATAGGATTCCATCATCGTGGAGCTGAGAAAATGGGGGAAAGACAATCATGGCATACATTTATTCCCTATACCGATCGGATTGATTATCTGAGCGGTGTTATGAATAATCTCGCATATCTTCTCTCTGTTGAAAAATTAGCCGGCATTAAACCTCCCGACAGAGCACAGGTGATCCGTATAATGATGAGCGAACTGTTCAGGATTGCCAGCCATTTAGTCTGGCTTGGCACATTTGCCCAGGATATGGGTCAGATGTCTCCTGTATTCTATGCATTCAACGACAGGGAAAGGATCTTCGATATAGTGTCAGCAATCACAGGTGGACGCATGCATCCATCGTGGTTCAGGATCGGTGGCGTTGCTCACGACCTGCCGGAGGGATGGGATAAGATGATGCAGGAGTTTCTCAATTATTTTCCAAAGAGACTTAAAGAATTTGATAATATTGTTCTTAGAAACAGAATATTAAAAGCTCGCACAATTGGTATCGGAGTATTTACCACAAAGGAGGCGATCGAATGGGGAATTACCGGCTCCGGACTCAGAGCTACCGGTTTTGACTGGGATTACCGTAAGAAACGACCTTATTCCGGAATTGATAAATTTGAATTTGATGTTCCTCTGGGGAAAAATGGTGACTGTTACGACAGGGCCATTGTACGAATGGAGGAGATGCGTCAGAGCCTTAGGATAATTCAACAGTGCGTAAATAACATGCCAGCAGGTCATTACAAATCAGATCATCCTCTCGCAATCCCACCGAGAAAAGACAAAACCATGATAGATATAGAAACGCTTATAACACATTTTGTGGGCGTTTCATGGGGTCCTGTAATACCTGCAGGGGAAGCAATGATACCTATTGAGGCTGCCAAGGGCAGTAATGGTTATTACCTTATAAGTGATGGGAGCACTTCCTCTTACCGTACGAGAATACGAACGCCCTCCTTCCCTCACATGCAAATGTTGCCATTTATAACTAAAGGATATACAATACCTGATCTGCTGGCAATCCTGGGTGCAATGGATTTTGTTTTGGCCGATCTCGATCGTTAAATATCTTAAAATATACGCGAAATATAGAAAATTACAGGAATGCTGAGTGAAGAGGAAATAAAGGAGATACAGGAAGAGATTAAACAATATCCATACCCTGCAGTGGCATGTATAGATGCTTTAAAAATTGTTCAGCATCATCGTGGCTGGGTATCTGACGAGTCTGTAAAGGATATTGCACAGCTATTGAGTATTTCGAATGAAGAGGTCGATGGTGTTGCGACTTTTTACAGCAGGATCTATCGTAAACCTGTCGGCAGGAATGTAATACTTATCTGCGACAGTGTAAGTTGTATGATAATGGGTTATGAATCACTGTATGAGCACATCTCAAAGAAACTTGGTATCAGGTTCGGTGGTACAACATCTGACGGACGGTTCACGCTTCTCCCTAACTCATGCCTTGGTGATTGCGATAATGCACCTGCACTTATGATCAACAATGATCACTTTAACAAAATAACAGCAGAAAAGATTGATGAATTACTGAAGCGTTACAAATAATCAGAGATGGAAAAACCATTAACGAAAAATATTAGACCAGACTCTGCTGATTATAATCTGGAAGATTACAGTCGGGATAGCGGCTATAGTAATCTCCGGAAAGTTCTGAAAAACATGTCACCCGCCGAAGTAACAAACCTTGTCAAGGCGTCAAATTTACTCGGTCGGGGTGGCGCTGGATTTCCAACAGGTGTTAAATGGAGCCTTATCCCGATGGATGGAGACAGTTCCAAACAAAAATACCTGATATGTAATGCAGATGAGATGGAACCAGGTACCTTTAAAGACAGATATCTGCTTGAAGGCAACCCACATCAGCTCATTGAAGGAATGATTATTTCAGCCTATGCCATTCAGGCTTCAAAAGCATATATATTTCTTCGTTGGGCTTATAAAAAAGCTGAGGCAGGTCTTCGTAAAGCTATAGATGAAGCTTATAAAGCCGGTTACCTGGGTAAAAATATCCTTGGATCGGGTTTTAACCTCGACCTATATGTACATTCAAGTGCAGGCAGGTATATCTGCGGAGAAGAGACAGCTTTACTTAATTCACTTGAGGGTAAAAGGGCTGTACCGCGTACCAAACCGCCCTACCCTGCAATCAGTGGTCTATTTGGGAAACCAACTGTTGTGAATAATGTTGAAACTCTTTCATGGATTTCGCATATAGTCGAGAATGGCGCCGATTGGTTTAAAGGATTAAGCCTGACAGGTACGGGAGGTACCAAACTCTATGGAGCAAGCGGTAGAGTGAAAAAGCCCGGAATATGGGAACTGCCGCTGGGAACAACTATGCGGGAGCTTCTGGAGGATCATGCCGGAGGAATGATTGCCGGACACAGGTTCAGAGGTGCATTGCCAGGCGGAGTCTCAACAGACTTTCTTATTGAAGAACATCTCGATGTGAAAATGGATTTTTCAACTGTAGCTGCAGCAGGTAGCAGACTTGGAACAGGTACAATGATTATCCTGGATGATAAAACATGCCCCGTGGCATTTATTCATAATGTTGAAAGATTCTTTGCACTTGAAAGTTGTGGTTGGTGCACACCGTGCCGTGAAGGACTCCCATGGGTTGAAAAGATGCTTGCATCAATCGAGGAGGGTAGCGGTAAAATGGAATACATTGATCTTTTGAATTTTAATGCTGAATATATGGGTCCGGGCAATACCTTTTGTGCTCACGCACCCGGTGCCGCTGAACCATTGCAGAGTGGGCTGAAATATTTTCATGATGATTTTATAAAGCATATTACAGATAAAAAATGTCCCTGGAGGTAAGCATGGTAAAGATCACGATAGACGGGAAATTGTATGAAGCAAAACCTGAGAAGAATCTTCTCGAGACCTGTCTTTCGTTTGGGATAGACATCCCTCATTTCTGTTTTCATCCTGCCCTGGGTTCAGTGGGTGCCTGCAGGCTATGTGCTGTAAAGAAATTCAGAGATAAAGATGATACAAAAGGCCGTATTGTGATGTCCTGCATGGAGCCTGTAACAAAAGGGTTGATTGTTTCAGTTAATGACCCTGAAGCAAAAGCATTCAGGGCTTCTGTAATCGAAAGCCTTATGACCAATCACCCTCATGATTGTCCTGTGTGTGATGAGGGTGGCGAATGCCATCTGCAGGATATGACAGTGATGACCGGCCACAATTACAGGCGTTATGATTTTCCAAAAAGGACTTATAATAATCAGGAGTTAGGCCCATTCATCAATCATGAGATGAACCGTTGCATTCAATGCTACAGGTGTGTACGGTTTTACAGGGATTATGCAGGAGGAACAGATCTTAATGTTTTTGCTTCCAGAAATCAGGTATATTTTGGAAGGCATGAGGATGGCCCATTGGAAAATGAATTCAGTGGAAATCTTATAGAAGTATGCCCGACTGGTGTCTTCACAGATAAAACACTGAAGAAACATTTCACCCGCAAATGGGATTTGTCGAATGCTCCTTCAGTCTGCGTACATTGCAGCGTCGGATGCAATACAATAATAAGTGAACGATATGGTTCCCTGAGGCGGATAATGAGCAGGTACAATGGAGCTGTTAACGGATATTTTATATGCGACAGAGGCCGGTTTGGATATGAATTTATTAATGATGAAAAACGGATTAAAACTGCACTTATCCGATCTGAAAAGGATGGTATTGCAGAACCGGTTGATAACGAACGGCTTTTCGCAATTTTGGATCAGTCACTTTCAAAGAATAACAATATTATTGGAATAGGTTCTCCCAGAGCATCCCTTGAGTCTAATTTTGCATTAATCTCTCTTGTGGGCAGAGAGAACTTTTATCACGGCATTTCAAAAAAAGAGTTCCTGTTAACAAAAACAATTTCAGAGTTCTTCCAAAATAAAGGCGTGCGCACTCCTTCATTAAAACAGATTGAGAAAGCTGATGCAATTTTAGTTTTGGGTGAAGATCTGACTAACACGGCCCCTATGATCGCACTTGCTTTGCGACAGGCTGTGCGAAATGTACCTGATGAAGAAGCAAAGAAAAAGGGCATTCCAGTATGGAACGATGCACCTTTAAGATTACTGGCGCAGGATGCCAGAAGTCCGGTGTTTATAGCTACCCCGTTTATTGATTCTCTGGATGTAATTGCGGAGAACGCATTCAGGGCTGCTCCACAGGATATCGCAAATTTAGGTTATAGTATTGCTCAAAAACTTGACGATAGGGCTCCGGACTCAGATTCTAAGAAAAAAGATCTGCAGGATTTGGCCGGTAAGATTGCACTTTCATTGAGAAATGCAAAAAATCCTTTGATAATATCGGGGATAAGTTGCGGAGATGAAGCGATCTTACATGCAGTTCTGAATATAACCATGGCACTTCTGTCTAATGGTTCAACTGTTATGCTTAGTATGGTTCTGCCGGAATGCAATAGTATGGGGCTGTCACTACTTCCTGGTAAATCATTTGAAGATGCAGTCTTAATTGCTGAAAATAAAGAGATTGATACTCTTGTCGTCCTTGAAAATGATTTATTCAGAAGAGCTGATGAAGACTCAGTCAATGAACTGTTTAAGAAAAGCAGACAGATAATTGTTCTCGACCAACTTAGTAACAGAACTACACAAAATGCAGATATTTTATTACCAGTTGCAACATTTTCCGAATCGGAAGGTACAATTGTAAATAATGAGGGTCGGGCACAGCGCTATTATAAAGCAATCGATAATAAGAATCAGATAAAGGAAAGTTGGCAGTGGATAGGGGAATTCATTAAAGTAAGGGATACAAATCATAAAGTTTTATGGAACCGGTTTGACGATATTGCCGATTCTCTGGCTAATGACCTGCCTCTCTTTTCGAAGCTTAGGAAATATATGCCTGGTGAAGATTTCCGGATGCTGAACGCAAAAATACCACGACAGACAATCCGTTACAGTGGCAGGACTGCAATGAATGCAAATTTTGCAGTTAGTGAAACAAAGGTTTCACAGGATAATGATTCCCCGTTAGCCTTCAGCATGGAGGGACAACCAGAAAATCCACCATCATCACTTGTACCCTTTTACTGGATGCCAGGATGGAATTCCGTACAGGCTATGTATAATTATCTTGATGAACCTGGTGGTTCTATGAAAGGTGGCGACCCGGGAGTCAGACTTTTCGAATCATCAATAGAAGGTAATCATATATATTTCAAACATAAGGCTCAGATCACAGTGGTTCAAAAAGATGAATGGCTAATTGTTCCTGTATATCAGATTTTTGGAAGCGATGAGCTTAGTTCCGTTAGTCCTTCCATCTTACAAAGAATTCATGAACCGTTTGTTTTGATGAATCAGAAAGATGCGGACATCATTACTGTAAAAGATGGTGACTATGTTCAAGTTGAGATTTTAAAAATTAAATTAAAAGTAAAAGTTAAAATCGGGAAAAGTATTGTACAGGGCTTGGCCGGTTTGTCTGTATATTTACCGGGAATGCCATTTATTGATATTCCGGGTCGTGGGAAATTTCATAAACTCTAACTTACTGTTCATGAAATACGTCTTTATAATAGCAGGAGTACTTTTGATAGCGTTGACTATAGCAGCCGGATTGATATGGGTTGAGCGCAGGCTTCTTTCAGTATGGCAGGACAGACTGGGTCCAAATCGTGTTGGCCCTTTCGGCCTTGGACAGGTTGTTGCCGATACTATTAAATTATTCTTTAAGGAGGATTGGGTACCTCCATTTTCAGACAGGCCGGTTTTTGTTCTTGCTCCGGGAATTCTTATGGTAACCATCCTGCTTACATTTGCAGTTATCCCTTTTGGCCCGAATTTCTATGTGTATGACTCAAATATTGGAATATTGTTTTTCCTTGGAAATTCATCACTTGGTGTTTACAGCATTGTACTGGGCGGCTGGGCATCAAATAATAAGTACTCTTTAATTGGGGCGATGAGAGCATCGGCACAGATGCTTACCTACGAAGTATTCATGGGGCTTTCCCTTATGGGGGTAGTGATGATGGCTGACAGCTTTAGTTTCTGTAAAATAGTGGAAGCGCAGAAGGGCGGGTGGTTCTTCATTCCTCAGTTTATTGGCTTTATTGTTTTCTTTATCGCGGGTATCGCGGAGACTCACAGACTTCCCTTTGATATCCCGGAAGCTGAGGGCGAGCTTATTGCCGGCTATCACTCGGAATATTCCGGTATGAAGTTCGGGATGTTTTTTGTCGGTGAATACCTGGGTGTTACACTTATTTCTGCCCTAATAGCCACATTATTTTTTGGTGGCTGGCTCGGACCTTCATTTCTACCTCCGGTTTTCTGGTTTTTATTTAAGACTTTCTTTTTTATTGGTGTATTTATCCTGCTCAGGGCTTCATTACCCCGGCCAAGATATGATCAGTTGATGGAGCTTGGATGGAAGGTTTTACTTCCCCTTGCATTACTTAATCTTCTGGTGACCGGAGCTATCCTGATATTTATGAAATGAGAAAAGATAAATTCAATATCATCAAGGAGTACCCCCTTTCCTGTTTCCCCCAAGGGGGAAATGATGGTTCCGTTATAGGCAAGAGTAATGTAAATGAAATTAAATGATCAAGTGAAAAATAATGGTTCAAATAAGAGTCAATAGAGCAAAACAAAGTTTAGATGCAAATTTAGCTATAAAGGATAAAGCTAAGAAGTTAAGGAAAAAAATGACTGAAGCAGAGAAAATTTTGTGGTCGAAAATAAGAAATAGAAAAGTGAATGGGTTGTATTTCAGGAGACAGCATCCCTACGGAATATATATTTTGGATTTTTTTTGCTTTGAAGCTTATCTTGTAATTGAAGTCGATGGACTGATACATTTAAGTAAACATGAATATGACCTTGAAAGAACAAAATATCTTGAGTCAAGCGGACTAACAATAATTAGGTTCAGAAATACTGATATTGAAAATAGAATAGGATGGGTTTTAGAAAAAATTCAAGGAGTTGTCGATCCTTTCCCCCTTGGGGGAAATAAGAAAGGGGGTAATTCAATAAAAAAGATTCTCCAAATCTTGTAAAATTAACATAAGTAAAATTAAGGATATGATATTATATAACAAACACAATATTAATAATATATAACTCTATTTATGATAAGCATCCTTCGCAGCATGTGGCTTATTTTTCTTCATGTTTTTCACAAAACAGAAACTGTGGAATATCCTGAAGTCAAACCATATCTTGCGCCCCGTTACCGTGGAAGAATTGTCCTCACACGCGATGCAGAGAAAAAAGAAAGATGTGTTGCATGTTATCTCTGTGCTGCTGCATGCCCGGTGGATTGTATATCACTTCAGGCGACAGAAGATAAAGATGGCAGGCGATACCCCGAATTCTTCAGGATCAACTTTTCAAGATGTATTTTCTGCGGTTTTTGTGAAGAGGCATGTCCTACTTATGCCATTCAACTTATACCTGACTTTGAAATGGCTGAGTATGACAGACAGAATATGGTTTATGAAAAGGAACATTTACTCATTAGCGGTGAAGGGAAATATCCAGGATATGACTTCTACAAAAATGCGGGTGTTGATATGGGAGTAAAAGGGAAAGGTGAAGGGGATAATGAAGAGAAACCTGTAGATGTGAAAGAACTTTTACCTTAAATAAAATGCAGATAGAATGAATGTATTTTTCTATATAGCAGGTGTTGTAGCAATTGTCTCAACAGTAATGGCCATTTCCGGAAGGAATGCAATCCATTCATTGTTATATCTTATTTTATCTCTTTTAGCTGTATCTGTGATTTTTTATCTGTTGAGTGCACCGTTCATTGCAGCTCTGGAGGTAATAATTTATGCAGGCGCTATTATGGTACTCTTCATTTTTGTAACCATGATGCTGAATATAGGTCTGGAAAGAGAAACTGAAAAAAAATGGCTTAAACCCCGCATGTGGATTATTCCCTCAATTTTGGCTGCTGTTCTGCTTGTCAACCTGATCTTCGCATTAAAAAGTGGACAGACAATACCATCAGATAAAGAGGCAATATTACCAAAGCAGGTTGGAATTTCACTCTTTTCAACCTATCTGCTTGGAGTAGAAATTGCTGCTATACTTCTGATGGCAGGCGTGATAGGAGCGTATCACCTGGGTAGTCAGAAGAAAAAAGTAAAACATCGTTTTCTTGAAATAAAATAGAACTATGCTCACAGTACCCTTAGAAACACAAATATTGTTTGCAGGAATACTCTTTTTTCTGGGACTGATTGGTTTGCTTGTCCGCAGGAATATGATCTTTATGTTAATGTCCATCGAGATTATGTTTAACAGCGCGGGTCTGGTATTTATTATTGCCGGTACTCATTGGAAACAACCCGATGGCCAGGTCATGTTCATTTTTATACTTGCGGTTACCGCAGTTGAAGTATCTATAGCGTTAGCATTGATCCTTCAGGTTTACCATCATTTTAAGACACTTGATTCTGACGCAGTTAATAATTTAAAAGATCAAAATTAATTTATCCGGCGAATGACAACTATTATTGCCCTCATACCTGCAATCCCTTTTCTGAGCTTTCTCATACTGGCACTGTTTGGCCATAAACTGAGCCGGAAAATTGCGGGTTTTATCGGCGCCGGATCAATAGGCATCATTGCAGTACTAACATTTATTCTGGCTATCAGTTTTTTTAAATCATTGCCTGAAGTCAAATCATATTCAATTAATGTATGGGAATGGATAAATGCCGGTAATCTGAAGGTTGATATATCTTTCAGCCTCGACTCCCTGTCGTTGGTTTTCTGCTTTGTCATCACTTTCGTAGGCTTTCTGATACACCTGTACTCGATAGAATTCATGGCAAAAGATGAAGGTTTCACCAGGTTCTTTGCCTATATGAATCTCTTTATTGGCTCAATGCTCGTACTTGTCCTTGCCGACAATATTTTACTTATGTACCTTGGATGGGAGGGTGTGGGTCTATGCAGTTACCTGTTGATAGGCTTCTGGTATAAAGAACCCCAAAACGGTTATGCAGCCAGGAAAGCATTTATCATTACACGAATCGGGGATACGGCAATGATAATAGGTATTTTCATCCTGTTCCTGAATTTTGGCACAGTCAATATAAACGAATTAATGCAACAGGCATCTGCAAAGTGGGTTCCAGGATCTTCAATTGCAGTACTGACAGCAGCATTATTGCTTGGTGGAGCATTGGGTAAGTCGGCCCAGCTGCCTTTACAAACCTGGCTTCCTGATGCAATGGCCGGTCCATCGCCGGTAAGCGCTCTTATACACGCCGCAACAATGGTTACCGCCGGTGTTTACCTCATTGCCCGAACTCATGTGTTATTCAGTCTTGCTCCGGTTGTTCAGTCTGCAATTGCGATTATAGGAGCACTGACTTTGCTGATTGCAGGGTTCAGCGCTCTGGCGCAACATGACCTGAAAAGAATTCTTGCTTATTCCACAATCAGTCAGATAGGCTATATGTTTCTTGCTCTTGGTGTAGGAGCATGGTCAGCCGCTGTATTCCATTTTATGATACATGCTTTTTTCAAAGCCCTGCTTTTTCTTGGTGCAGGTGTCGTGATATTAGTTCTGGATGAAGAACATGACATTTTTAAGATGGGCGGACTGAGAAAGAAAATGCCGGTTGTATTTTATACTTTTTTGATTGGTTCTGCTTCACTTTCTGCACTACCGCTTATAACGGCTGGATTCTATAGCAAGGACCAGATATTATGGTATTCATTTTCATCGCAAACCGGAAGTATAATATTATGGCTGGCAGGGATTATCGGAGCATTGTTAACCGCACTTTATTCATTCAGAATGATATTTGTTACCTTCTATGGTGAAGCTAAAACCCAACCATCCTTTCTTCCGGGAAAACTAATGACAGTTCCTTTAATCATTCTTGCAGTATTATCTCTTGTAGGAGGATTTGTAGAACTGCCCTCATCAATTGGTAATATTCATCTTTTCTCAAATCTTGTTGACAATACTTTACCAGTAATTGTTGTTAATAACGGAGAAGGCAGGGAATTACTGTTTCAGGCACTCTCAGCTATAATAGTACTGGCCGGAATCTATATCGCATATTTAATTTACTATAAAAAACCGGCTCTGTCTTCACCTTACAGCCACAGCCGGATAAACAAATTCTTTGAAAAAGGATGGGGCTTTGACAAACTTTATGATACTCTGCTTGTGAAACCAATAGTCTGGCTTTCTGTTATCGATAAAGACGATTTTTTTGACCTTTGGAATATTGGATTATCCCGCCTGGTTCTTTTATTCAACCGGATGCTCAGTACTACTCAAAACGGAAAAATGCGATGGTATTTGCTGTCATTTGTTATTGGAATTACGATAATATTAACTTACCTGCTTAGTAAATGATACTTATTTATCTTATAGTTATATTATTAGCAGGAGCATTTCTTGCCTGGATTACAGGAAAACGAAACTCTGCCCTGCCTCGTATTATTTCGCTTGTAGCTTTGCTCTCAGATCTTATTATTATTATTATATATGTTTTACAATCAACTCCTTCGGATAAAGACTGGCTGATTGATATTAAGCTTGAATGGATTCCTCAGTTCGGTATAAGCTTGCACCTTGCACTTGACGGACTGAGTCTGGTTATGCTCATTCTGACTTTCTTCCTTGGTATAATTTCTGTTATAATTTCGTGGAAAGAGATAGGATCAAAAGTCGGATTCTTTCATTTCAATCTTCTTTTGATTTTAGCAGGGATAACTGGTGTATTTCTTTCGCTGGACCTCTTCCTTTTCTATTTCTTCTGGGAACTGATGTTGGTGCCAATGTATTTCCTGATTGGTATCTGGGGCCATGAAAACAGGACTGCTGCTTCGAATAAATTCTTTCTCTATACACAGGCGAGCGGACTGCTCATGTTTATTGCGATAATTACTTTATATTTTATCCACGGACGATCAACCGGGTTATATACATTCGATTATCTGCAACTACTTGGGACAGAGATGCCCTCTTCAACTGCATTCCTGATAATGCTTGGGTTCCTGGCTGCATTTCTTGTAAAACTGCCTGTGGTGCCTTTACACAACTGGTTGCCGGATGCACATACCGAAGCACCCACCGCAGGAAGTCTCATCCTTGCCGCATTACTTTTAAAAACAGGAGCGTATGGACTTCTCCGGTTTATTGTTCCATTATTTCCATCGGCCTCAGTATCGTTTGCTCCTTTTGGAATGTTGCTTGGGGTAATTGGAATCCTTTATGGTGCCAAGCTTGCATTTGCTCAAACCGACCTGAAACGGCTCGTCGCTTATACAAGTGTCAGCCACATGGGATTCGTAATACTCGGTGTTTTTTCATTTAATGAAATTGCTTACCAGGGGGTTGTTATTCAGATGATTGCACACGGAATAAGTACTGGTGCACTGTTTATACTTGTTGGTCAGCTTTACGAACGTATTCATACAAGGGATATTACTAAAATGGGAGGGCTATGGGAAAAAGCTCCCGTAATGGGCGCTATAGGACTCGTTTTTTCCATGGCATCACTGGGATTACCCGGATTAGGGAATTTTATAGCGGAACTTCTTATTCTGATCGGAGCTTTTAAAGCAAATATACTGATGTCCTGTCTTGCAAGTCTGGGACTGATAGCTGCAACAATATATTCTCTCAGGATTGTTCAGAAGGTCTTTCTCGGAAATAAAAATACTGACTGGAAGATGAATGATCTGACACTCCGTGAAAAAGCAATCTCGGCATCATTGGTCATTGCGATTCTCTGGCTCGGTCTGTTTCCTCAGCCAGTACTTAATACAGCTAAACCTGCTTTGCTGAAGACCCTTCTTAAACAAAAAGAGATAACATTTCAGAATTCTGCATATAACTCGGGCGATCCTTTCTTATTTTTATTACCCCCTTCCCAACCTTCCCCCACGGGGGAAGGAGTAGTTCAAAATCTTTTCCCCCTTGGGGGAAATAAGAAAGGGGGTAAAAATCATGAAGACGAAATTTTTTCATTAAGTAATATTAGATGACCTACAAAGATTTTTTGTGTTTAACGCCGTTCCTCATAATAGCTACAGCTCCTGTCGTGATTATGATTGTAATTTCATTATTAAGAAATTATAATGTTGTTTATGGATTTTCAGTTTTGTCATTAATAGCCGCATTTATTTCGATATTTTTTATACTGCCTTCGGTTCCCCATACGATTGAACCATTGTTTATTATTGATGTCTATAGTTTGTTTTTTCTCGGTATAATTATCATTTCGGCATTGCTGGTGGCATTACTCTCGTATGACTACATAAAACAGCTCGAGGGGGTGAGAGAAGAGTACTATATTGTCCTCTTCACATCTACGCTGGGAGCAGCGCTACTGGCAGTTGCAAATCATTTCGTACTCTTCTTTCTGGGCATTGAAACGCTTAGCATCTCCTTATATATTCTCATAGCCTTCCAAAGATCGAAAAGCAATTCTATTGAAGCCGGAATTAAATATCTGATCCTGGCTTCTGTCTCTTCTGCATTTTTACTATTTGGTATGGCCCTGATATACACTGCACTTGGAACAATGCATTTTACAGAAATTGTAACTGCAATAGCGGCAGCCGGACAATTATCACCATTGGTTTTATCAGGCTTTGGAATGATGATGGTAGGGATTGGTTTTAAACTGGCATTGGTTCCGTTTCATATGTGGACACCTGATGTTTACCAGGGAGCGCCTGCACCTGTTTCGGCATATGTAGCCACTGTTTCAAAAGGGGCTGTGATGGCAATTCTTATACGATTCTTCTTTAATCTCCATGGATTCGATAACCATTATTTATTTATTGCAATTTCAGGTATTGCGATACTTTCCATGTTCGTAGGAAACATTCTCGCAATAAGACAGAAAAACATAAAAAGGTTATTAGGATATTCATCTATAGCAAATATGGGGTATCTGATAATAATATTACTGACTGGCAGTAACAGAGGAATACAGGCTTCAATTTTTTATCTCATTTCATATATTTTTACAACGGTAGGGGCATTTGGAGTAATAACACTTCTATCGACAAATGAACATGAAGCTGAAAAAATAGAGGATTTTAAAGGACTCTTCTGGAAAAGGCCATGGATAGCAATTGTATTTACCCTTTCATTATTGTCGCTTGCCGGAATTCCTTTGACAGCAGGATTCATTGCTAAATTCTATGTCATTTTTGAGGGCATGAAAGCCGGACTTATGGTACTAATAATATCTCTGATAATCAATAGTGTGATAGGGCTTTACTATTACTTAAGAATTATTACTGCACTCTTTTCAACTACGAGCGATATCAAACTGCCTGAACTCTCTCTTTCGGGGAATATTACCCTTGCAATAGTCGGGATAAGCATATTGGTATTAGGTGTTTATCCGGGATGGCTGATCGATATAATCGTAAAGTATGTTTCGTTATAAAGGACGTGTCGGATTTATGAGTTCTGCTCTCGTACCGACTTAGTTCATATCAGCTAAATAATTATTTTAACGAATCTTTTCCCTATGTTGACGGGTTATTGAAAATATACTGTTGAATTCTATACAATTCCTCTTTATCGCGAATAATGTGGTCGTGAAATCGTAATTGCCATCGTGATTTGCCTGCTGTATTATCCAATTCATTCATCCTCCGTGATGAAAACGTTTTCAATGCCCTCACAAATTCAAATATCCCGTGTGGGTTTGTTGATGATTTGAGTTGTTTATTCATATTCGGTTGCGTATCCGATTGCGGTTGCGTATCCGATTGCGGTTGTTTATTCATATTCGGTTGCGTATCCGTAGAGACGGGTTTCAAACCCGTCTCTACACCAACGCCCCCATTGATCGATACGCCAACGCCCCCATTAACCGATACAACCGTTTCGCGTGTATTGTCGATAATCATTATTCCGTGCAAATGATTGGGCATTATTACAAATGCATCCAATATTAAATTGAAATAATGGTTAGGCAAATCGAACCAGCATTGTTCTACAATACGTCCGTATTGGTTTAATATCATTGTACCATGTTCTATAATTCCAAAAATATTTTCCCTCCCTTTTGTACAGATGGTAATAAAATACCAACCATCCGATGCGTAATTCCAATTCTTCAAACGGGTAGTCTCAACCCGGAATTTATTTTGGTATAATGTCATAATTCACCATTAAAGAATTTTCGCAATACTGATAATGACACCTTTTTTTGCCAGCTCCTTAATATTTGAAATTGAATTTGTAAGTCAGCAGCTTCTGGCTATCAGCGTATTCCTGAGTTTTAACCTCAGATAGGTCGTCTCCAGGTTTTCCATATGAGAATATTTGTTTTTAGTCAGATTACGTGTTGATATCTCAAAGTTAACAATTCAAAATGAAAAATTGTTATCAATTCTATTCGCAATCTATTAATTGTTAGTGGCTGATGAAGAAGTCCGATTTAACCACAAAGAACAAACCTTCCCCCGCGGGGGAAGGAGTAGCTAAACATTTCCCCCTTGGGGGAAAATGAAAGGGGGTTCAAAATAAAAAAAGAGAAGTTTGAATCTGTTTCCAAAATTCTGAAGTATAACATAGCTATCGGGACTTTGTGATCTTTGTGTGTAACCTTTGTGCCCTTTGTGGTTCATGGATTTTGACGTTCTCAGAGTGGGTAATAGTTATATGAGTTGAATGGGGTTTAGATGCTGTCCTTAAAATAGTACTTAAATTATTAAAGGCAAGAGAGTATCATTTTAAATAAATATCTTAGTAAAGACAAATTTTTACAAATCTAACCTAAGGTAAATCAACCTGCATTCGCTGGTGAAAAAGTACATTCTATGAAGAAAACCATTCTTTTATCTATTCTTATTCTGACTGCTACAGAAATTTATGGTGTAATAAATAACTATGCAAAATGGACAAAAACAGAACTTATCCTTTGCAATGGGCTAGTCAGAAGAACAATTAAACTTCCAACAGTTGACGGATCCTTTGTAACTATTTCATATAAGCCGATTGCGGGAGATTTTGGCTATTTTTCATATAGTTGTTCGGACTTTCAGTTCGAAGTAAATGATGTTGTCTATTCTGGGAAAGGGCGATGGGAATTATTAAAGATTCAGGTTGCAGATGATTCAAATAATGGGAGCGGAGCAACAGTAACCATGTTAAGCAGTGATAAAAAAATTGAACTCACTGTGAAATTCCTTATGTATCCAAATTCACCTGCTATTCGTAAAAGTCTTATTGTTAAGAATTTAACAGAAGATCCGATTAGGCTGGAATCAGTTGACGTAGAAAAATTTGAAGTGCCCGATTATTATCCTGTTACTTATAGCTGGATATATCACGATTATGGAAGAAGAAGGTACATAGGTAATTATGATGGGGGGAAACAGGATGCGCTGATAATAGTTCATGACATGAATACTGAGCAGGGTATCGTTCTTGGTAACGAAGCAACCGGTGTAATGAAGCATACGTCAGTATTTTATGAGACACAGGATATCTGTTTAGGTCTGACCCATAAAAATGCTCCATTTCCCTTCCGTAAATGGATTGAAAAAGGCGAGTCGTTTGAAACGCCTCAGGTATTTACAATGGTATATAATCATCAAAAAACTCCGGATGAGATGCTTAATACTTCTGTTCCCGATTTTGTACGGAAATATATGGGGATCAGGCTTTCAGAACTTAAGGAGAAACCAACATTCGTATATAATACATGGGAACCATTCTATAAAAACATAAATGAGAAACTTGTAATGGAATTAGCCAAAGCGGCTGCAGATGCAGGTATGAAGGAATTTGTAATCGACGATGGCTGGCAGGACAACTACGGCGACTGGGGAATCGATTATAAGAAATTTCCAGGCGGACTGAAACCTGTTTTTGATTATATTAAATCACTCGGAATGAAACCAGGTCTTTGGGTAAGCATTGGCAGTGCCAGTCCTGAAAGTAAAGCATACAAGGCTCATCCTGAATGGTTTGTCCTTGACAGGAACGGTACTCCTACATCATTGCATGCGCCCGGTGACAAAGAAAAATATACCGCCTGTTTCGGCACAGGATGGTATGATTATATCAAAGGGATCTTACTTAAACTTTCGTTAGACTCTGGCCTGGAATATTTCAAGCTTGATTTTGCAGTTGTCACAAGCGCTTACACCTACGATCACACGCAATCGGGATGTTATTCAACTAAACACGCTGGTCACAAAGATCATAATGAATCGCTATATACTAATTATGAACGCCTGTGGCAGCTCTTCGATGAACTCCATGCTGCGAAACCGGAGCTCTTTATTGATTGTACTTTTGAAACGATGGGAGGGACCCAATTAATTGATTATGCACTGTTGAAACATGCGGAAGGTGACTGGCTCTCCAATTTCGAAGGGGCAGCCGGAGAGAAGACCGATATCAGGATCCGTAATATGGCTTGGTGGCGTTCACCTGCTATACCGGCAACATCATTAGTAATTGGAAATCCGCAGATGCAGGATAAGGATTGGGAGACACATATCAAATCAATCGCGGGAGCTCTGCCAATCATATTAGGTGATCCCAGGAAACTTTCGGCGACAGATTTGAAAAAATACAGGGGTTATGCCGATTGGTTGCAAAAAATGGAACGTAACTATAGCATTATGAATTTTCGCCAGGATCTCCCGGGATTCGGCGAACCAATGGAAGGAATGTGGGATGGATTCCAGCGAATCAATACAGATACAAAAAGCGGAGGCATTATTGGGATCTTCCGACATGGATCAGTAGAAACCAAACGAATCGTCACAGTCAGATACCTTGACCCGGAGAAAACATACGAGGTGAAAGAAATCGATGGAAAAGTTGTAACCTCTTTAACCGGAAAAGAGTTGAATGAAAAAGGATTTACAGTAGAACTCCCGGGATTATATTCAGGGAATTTATACGAAATATGTGTTAAACAATAATTTTTTACAGGAACTTCAAGATTATTAACTTTCGTGCCAATCGCTACGAAAATCAATTTGCGACTTTGTAGGAAGTAGGTTATTTAGTAAGTTTCTTTGTGTCTTGGTGGCAATAAAAATATAAGATATGAAACACTTAGCAATTCTTTTCCTTGCATTATTTACGACTGCTCAATATACAATCGGGCAGAATCCGAGAACAGTCATCAGCCTGAACGGTATATGGGAATTTGATCAGACGACAAATGCTTTTCCTCCGCAAAAGTTTACCAGGACAATTCCGGTACCCGGATTAATACATCTTGCCGACCCAAAAATTGTTGAATATGATAAATTCTTTAAAAGGCATGACAAACCGGAAGCAAAAGTACAATTCAATTTATATAACCTCGACTATACACCACGTTACAGCTGGTACAGGAAGAATGTTTTCATCCCGAAATCGCTTGAGAACAAAAAGGGGATGATTACGATAAAAAAGAGTCAGTATGTAACACAGGTATATATTAATGGCATGGATCTGGGCACTTCAATGGCATGTTATACCCCTATTGAATTTCCCATCAATCAGGCGATTAAATTTGGTTCAGACAATGAGATCCTTATCAGAGTAGGGGAGAGAGTCTGGTTACCTTCAGAGGCGGCAGGTGGAACGGATAAGGAGAAAGAACACTATCTCCCCGGGATTTGGGATGATGTATTTCTCTCATTCACAGGGGATGTCCGTATTAACAGACTGCTTGTTCTTCCCTCAGTAGTAAATAATAAACTTACAATAAAAGCCCAGATCAGAAGCTTGATCCCGTCACAGATCTTTTCTAGGGATCCAATGATTGATTCACTGGATATTGAAGTAGTGATAACTGAAAAGATCTCAGGCAAAGCTGTAGCAAACGCACAAGGAAGATTCGCTGCAAAAAGAGATAACCTGAGCGAAATGACACTTGAAATTCCTTTTTCAGATTTTACGCCATGGACACCTGAGAAACCATTTCAATATAATGCCACAACAAGACTCAGGTTTGAAAAAGGGATTTCCGATGAAGTAATTCATCATTTTGGTATGCGTGATTTTACAGCTAAAGGAAAATTTTACTACCTGAATGGGGACAAATATTTACTTCGGGGCACAAATATTACACTTCAGCGTTTTTTCGAAGATCCTGATTGCGGAAACCTGGTTTGGGATAAAGAATGGGTGAAGAACCTTCTTGTAAATTATCCAAAACAACTCAACTGGAATTCAATGCGTATTTGTGTAGGCATTGTGCCCGATTTCTGGTACGATATTGCTGATGAAAATGGTTTGTTATTACAGAATGAATGGCTCTACTGGCAGAATCATGGATGG
>JANYIW010000042.1 GCA_025358645.1 Bacteroidales bacterium | reverse complement strand
GAAACTATAATAAGTGCGCTTATAAATGTCTGACCGCTATGAAGGATTACTGTTTTCTTCCGATCAGTATATATGTAAACATTATCGATCAGAAGCAGGAAAGTCAATCCGATTATAGAAGAGGCAATAAGGAGTAGAGGGATACGGAGTATTACTGTTACTGAAGAAACACCTGCATAAACAATAAAAGCAGCGATTTCACGGCTTAACGGTGATTTTCTAAGATTATTTACCGATCTCCACGACCGCTGTATTCTTCCGAGGTGAAAAAAAGAGACAATACCTGCAATCGCCAGAACAGAGATAAAAATTGATCTATCCGGAAAAACTCCACCGATAAATGAAGAAATTACAGTTGCAACAGAAATTGTCGCTAAAAAGCTGAAAATAATCAAACTCAATTCACCTGAAATATTTTTACCCTTTTTATTTTGTTTATTATCTTCCGGAGATTGGATCTCATCCGGAATGACTCTTAAAGGAGAATAGTCTTTGTTTGATATAAATTCGATTGCAGGATTAAGCTTTTTATCGGGGAACCATGAATAGACATTACCAAAATCAGTATCAGATAGTTGTCCGAACGCAAGGGCTCCTGTAGGGCAGGCAGTTGAACAGGCGGGTTGACGGCCCTCGATCAATCCTGAATAACAAAGATGACACTTGGATATCGTCCTCTTGTCTGAATCAAATTTTGGTGCATCATAGGGACAGTTCCATTGACAGTATCTGCAACCTATGCACTTATTTTCGTCAATTATTACTGCTCCCGTAACTGATTCCCTGTAAAAAGCTGACGCAGGGCAGCCATTCATACAAACCGCTGTTTCACAATGATTGCAGGCTAATGACAAATTAATAACCGGCAAAATATTATCTGCTTCGGAATTAAAGGTAAAGATATTTCTTGGATGGACTGTCCATCCATTTTCAAGAATACATGCTGCACTGCAAGCATTGCAATTAACACACCGGGTATGATTAAATATAAATCCGCTTCGCATAACTAATCAGCTCCTTCAATTTCGACCCTGTTATCATGAAATGCTGCTCCAAAGCCAATATCAGTTTCCTGCCCGGAAATAAGCTGATTTACTCCTCCTCCTTCGTTAAACCATATCCCGTTTGGAAACACAACTAAGCCGGGGAGAACTCTGTTTGTGATTTTCACACTGCTTATCACCTCCCCAATCTGATTGAAAACTCTTATTTTTTGTCCATCAATTAAACTTCGTTTGATTGCATCAACCGGAGAAATTCTGATATAAGGTTCCGGAGTTGTTTCTTTAATTATTTTTAGATTACCAAATTGTGAATGAATCCGGCTGCCAGTGTTCGGCGTAAGAAATACTAACGGGTATTTCTTATCTTCCTTTGAATGATTGATTGCAGTATAATCAGCCAAGGGAGAAATTCCCCATTTCAACTTAGCTTCAGAAGAATATAGTTCAATCTTACCGGATGGCGTATTAAATTTCAGATCTTCCCATGCTATTTGTTGAAGTCCTGGCGCAAGTACCGGAGCCATTCGAAGATTGTCAAGTGTAATTTCTGAATAACCTTTGATCCGATTTTCAAGCCATTGTTCTATGTTATTATTTCCAGGTTCAGGGATCATCTCCTGGCTGACGTCCAGATTAAGCCTTTTTGCCAGATGGTAATAAATTTCACTTTCAGGCATAACCTCTCCGGGAGATTGAATCACTTTAGGTTTAAATTGAATATATGGAGACCAGTACGATCCGATTATGTCAGATTGTTCAAACATATCTTTTGCCGGAAGAATTATATCAGCATCAGCTGCGGTATCAGTCATGAATTGTTCAACTACAACTTTAAAAGTCAAAGATGAAAAAGCTTTTTTAACACAATTTGTATCAGGTGATTGAAGAAGAGGATTTCCTCTTTCAATCCATACAGCTTTAAGTTCCGGATCTTTGGTTTTCAGCATATCTGATCCCAGCTTTGCCATTGAGATTGTCCTTCTGAATGGCATATCTTTTTCAGAATCAGCGAAATATGATAATGGTTCTTTAACATCATCATAAATATAACTCTGCAGGTTTGCATAATTAAATCCTGAACCAGGTTTTCCGATGTTCCCTGTCAGCACTGAGAGTAAAAGTACTGATCTTATTGTCTGGCCACCGTTCTGATGACGCTGTAAACCGTAACCCGGGAGTATTGTAAGCGGGCCATGGGTTCCGATTATCCTGGCAAGTTCTATTATGTTTTCGACTGGAATGCCAGTTATCAGTTCGGCCTCAGCAGGTGAAATATGTAACGACTGTTTTAATTCATCAAATCCCATTACATTCTTTGCAATGAATTCATGATCAATCAGATCATTATCAATAAGTATCCTGGCAAGAGCTAGTGCAAGAGCTCCGTCGGTTCCGGGTCGTGGCCTGAAAAGCATCTCGGCCTTATCCGCTGTTAATGTGCGCAAAGGATCAATTACTATGATAGTACAACCCTTATCTTTTGCTCTCGCTATAAATGAAATCTCCTGAATATTGGTTTCAGCGGGATTTTTACCCCAGATAATAATTGTTTTAGCATTTTCGAGATCCCACGGAACATTATGTTTTACAGAACCTAAAGTTAGTCTTACAGCTTCGAGTCCTGCCGGCCAGCAAAGGTTTCCATAGGTCAGGGTCGTTCCTCCGAATGCTTTCCAGAATGAATTTCCAATCTCATTTGTAAGCCCTGACATTCCACTTCCCCTGTACCATAGAATGCTATGGGAGCCCCATTTTTCTTTTATTGCCCCCAACCTGTGCCCTACTAAATCAAGAGCTTCATCAATGCTGATTTTTTCAAATTTCCCCGATGAAGTTTTAATCATAGGATGAATAATCCTTTCCGGTGAATGGGTTCTTTCAATATATGATAACCCTTTTATGCATGGACCCTCCGGAGTAGCACGGTTTCCGGAATATGGAAGAATCCTCATTATCCTGTTATTTTCCACCTGCACTCTGAATGAACAGGTGCTATAGCAATTTCTGGGACAAGCAGTTACGAATTCTTCCATTATTCAGATAATAATGGTAAATGTATCAATATAACATAACAAAACAGTGACCAGAGTTTGGAGTGACTCAAAAGCCTCTCAATAGTTTGAACTGTCAGGTTATTTTAAAACCAGTGGTTCTTCAGGAATGACTTTACTTATTGTAAGTTCCCTTTTATCCAAATTAGAAATATACACTTCAAAAGTTATCTTGTCCTGCCCGATATATTGCATGTATGTATAATCAACTTTTCCGGTGGAAAACTTCACTAGTGAACCGCTTATGTTTATTTTTGCAGAAATCTCTGCCTTCGGGTATGCTTTTAAAAATCGGGAATACGCGGATACACCCCCCGCGACAATATTTCCCAACGTATCAACATCTTCGGTCTTTTCCGAAGTACTGACAATTACCTCTGTGAATACAAGATCGGATATATTTCTGATTCTGACATCAGTTGGCCCTTCCGGTGAAAAACCCTTCTTTTTACAGGCAAGAACTGATAAAAGCAAAAAGGAAATTATGAGAAACTTTTTCATGATCAGGAATAAAAATTAACTACTACTAACTGACCAGAAATATAGTAAATAAGTTGCAAAGAAATTAAATAATAATGAGACAATTTAACGGTACCCATCCTTTGTTTCCGTCTGAGAGTCTGATCTCCAACCATTCGCCTACTTCATCTTCAACGGTAACCTTGGTGCCTTCATGTAAAACAAAAAGATCATTTCCGCTTTTGTCAGGCGAGCTTTTACCGTTCACCATCGGGCTGGATATTATTGCTTTATGACTATCATAAACCAAAGATTTATTATGTATTGTAAAAGCTAAAGAGGTCAACGACAGAAATATAAAGAAGATAGCTAACCAGAATCCGATTATTTTATACTTATGCCTTGGTGAATATATATATAAGGATAATAATAAAAGAAAAAGGATAAATGACGTTATGCTTATTTTTGCCCAGCTATTTGTTGACAGAAACAGTGAGACAAAATTATACCATTTTACAAAAAAGAGTTCGGGAATTTCCTGAAAACGATCTACATTAAGAGTTCTGGCAATCTGAAGATTATAATTTATATCTTCATTTGCCGGATTAAGACGATATGCGCGTTCGTAGAACAGAATTGCAGAAGGAATATTATTAAGTTTAAAATATGCGTTTCCTATGTTATAGTCCAGATTTGCCGACCGGTAGCCTGTATTATAAATCTCTGTCCAACTCTGCAACGCCTCCTTATAACTGCCTGCTGTAAAATAAGTAACTCCCTGATAGAATTTGTCCTTATTCGAATTTTGTGAATCAACAACCTGTGCAAAAAATAAGGAGCAAAGCAGAATTAAAATATATCGTTTTATTGAGTTCATTTTCTAGCCTATTAAGTTTTCAACCGACTTAATAAATTGTGATGCTCCCTCATAAACAGATGCGGCCTCAGTATCTGACGATGAAGGGGCAAACCGTACAAATTCACAGGTATCAAGAATTTTTGACAGACTTTGTATATTATCTTCCTCAATACCTTGTTCCTGAAGTGCGGATATGGCATTAGTCCTGGTAAGATCAGAGACAGGAATATTCAGTTTGTCGCTAAGATAGCCCCAAATAGCTTTAAGAATCTCATCATAGAATTGATCTATTTCTTCATTTTTCAGGCAAACTGATGCACTATAAAGCCTTTTTATAGCAATTTTCCCGGCTTTCCTGTTCTTGACTAGAGAAATATCGGAATTTCTCCTGATATGTTCTCTTCTCAAATAGAGAACCAGTAGAAATGCAAGAAGTGAAAATGCGTAAGAACTATAAAATGCCTGTTTTGACAAGAATATATTATCCGATTTTTTGAGGCTTCCCGGATCTGATTTTATAAATCTTATATCTTTCCCAAGATATTTAACATCTTCCTTTGATATCCCACCGTAAACCGTGATACCCGTATTCTGATCATTTACTTTTTTAGCATTAAAATGGAACTCCTCAGTTGTCAGTTTTTCATATCTGCCGGTGGTAATATTGAAGTATGAATAAGAAATGGGGGGAATGGTAAAGTCACCATAATGCCTTGGTATCATCAAATATTCAAAAGATTTTTGTCCGGTTGTTCCATTAGAACCATTCTTAAGGTCATCTGAAATCTTGGGATCATAAACTTCAATATCCGGAGACAATTTAAGTACAGGCGCTGAAGCAATTTTCAGGTTTCCGTTTCCCGCGATTGTTATCTTGAAATTTATAGCATCATTTACATTGACAGATTCTTTGTTCAACGTTGCTTTGAGGCTGATTTTTCCAACCACCCCCGAAAAATCATTAGGCTGAACACCTGGCAGAGGTTTAACTTTAATTTTGATCGATTGACTTGCAACTGCCTTTGGAACATTCTGATACGATGAAAAGAAGTCACCAAAAAATGGATCAGACTGTCCGCCTTTTACTTTTTGTTGTATTAGAACAGAAATCTGAACAGGATCAATGTTTATATCACCGGTAACCTGAGGATATAAGAGAAACTGCTGGACCACACCTGAGCCATAGACTGTCCCATTAACATTCTCCTGCCGGAGGGAAGTAAGTGGTGGTGTTTCAATATCCGATTTCAGGAAACTGTTAAATGATGGATACTTGATTTCATTAATACCTGCAATATTTACCCGCGAATAAATTTTAACAATTGCAACGACAGGCTCACCCAGAAAAATTTCTTTCCGGTTAACTGAAAGATTGATAAAGAGATCCTTCCCCGATGATTCTACTTCAGAATTATTTGATGAGTTGCTTTTTCCGGATGATATGTTTTGTTTTTGAGAAGCGCTGCCTACGACCTCAATGTGCATCGAATCGGAAGAGTAAGTTTTGTTTTTAAGAGTAAATATAGCTGGTGAAAGTACATATTTTCCTTCTTTAACAGCCTGAAGATAATAAACATAAGAATAAGAGGTCGCATTAGACATCTTCCCGTTTATTATTTGTGTACTCGAACTGTAGGATGTTTGCGGACCCATAATTTTATAGAAACCGTTGAATGAAGGGGCAGAAAACTCTCCTCCACCGGAATTAACTGTCCACATTACGGTGAACTGGTCTCCTGTATTTACTACTGCAGGGAATTCAGCTTTAATATAAACATCCTGCCCTGAAACTGAGTATGATAATAAGAAGATTAAAAGATATAATAATGCATTTTTCATTTTCATTCTATACAGATTACCAGTTTTTCACTGTTCTGACTTTTGCTTTGGCCGCTTTTGCAAGTTTAACTTTTTCCTGAACATTTTTTTCATCATTGGCCATTGAATTCAACAGTCTCTGAGCATCATCTTTGGATATTTCCTGTTTCTGGGGCTGTTGTTGCTGTTGCTTCTGATCCTTATCATTATTCTGGTCTTTTTGCTGATCTTTATTTTTATCATCCTTTTCTTTCTGATCCTTCTTTTGATCCTTTTTATCCTTGTTCTTATCTTGTTTATCCTTATCCTGTTGCTGTTTTTTCTGTTGTTCCTGCTGGAGTTTTAATAAATCCTGTGCATAAGACAGATTGTATTTAGCTTCCCGATTATCCGGATGGATCTTGAGTGAGTTCTTGTAAGCTTCAATACTTTCCTGAAGCTTATTTGCTTTAAGCAAGGAATTTCCAAGATTATATAATCCAGCCGACTTCTTAAGCTTATCATCACTCTGGTTAGTATTCTCAACAAATTGTTTGCCAGCTTCTTCAAACTTATTCTGTTTGTAGAGTGCATCTCCAACATTAAATACTGCATCAGGAGATTGTTTATTTTTATCAATAGCCTTCCTATAGGATATTTCAGAATCTGAAAATTTATTCTTCTCATACTCCCTGTTACCCTTCCTGATGAATTTCTTGTCGGTTTGTGCATTCAGAGTGGCAGTAATAACAATGAATACACAAAAGATAAGACTTTTATGTAATGATTTGTATTCTAATTTTTGAATCACTCCCGACATAACAATTTACGCAATAAATTATACTTTAAATTTAAATAAACGGATGTTTGCCAATCTTCTGTTTTTTCTTTCCATAATTATAAAATCAGCAAACAACATCAATATGGCTAAAGCTGCAAATATCTGGAACTGGTCATTATATTCAGTATACATCGTACTTTCAAGATCCTGTTTTTTCATTTTTTTTATCTGAGCATAGATTTCATCCAATCCAATATTTGAGTTGCTTGCTCTGACATAATTGCCATTTGTACTTAGCGCTATTTTCTTAAGGATTTCTTCATCAAGCTTCGTTACGACCGTATTACCGTTAACATCTTTAAGATAGTCTTTCTTCCCATTGTTTAGTAAAGGTATCGGCACTCCATCCGTTGATCCTATACCAATAGTATGAATTACAATGCCTGCTTTTGCTGCTGCTTCCGCTTCTTTTACAGGGTCATCTTCGTGGTTCTCACCATCGGTAATAATTATCATGGCTTTACTTTTCCCATCACCCGGACTGAATGATCTTGCCCCCAGATTAATTGCTGCTCCGATCGCAGTTCCCTGTTTAGGCACCATATTCGGATTAATTGCAGAAAGAAACATTTTTGCGGAGATATAATCTGTTGTAATCGGAATTTGGATATATGCATCTCCTGCAAAGACAATTAATCCTATTTTATCATTGTCAAGGTCGTCAACCAGCCGGGTAATTGCCTGTTTTGCTCTGGTAAGACGGTTAGGTTGAATATCTTCAGCAAGCATTGAGTTACTAACATCAAGAGCAATTATCACCTCTACTCCCAGCTTTTTGACATCTTCAATTTTAGATCCAAACTGTGGCCTTGAAAGCATGATTATTCCTGATGAGACGGCAATTAGTTGCAATATGAATTTTATTACCGGACGAATCCCCGACATTTCAGGAACAAGTCCGCTGACAAGGGTTACGTCGCCTAAACGTTTTAATGCTTTCCTTTTTCTTATCTCATTTAAAATAAATAATAGTATGACTGCCGGAAGCAGAAGCAACAGGTACAAAAAATCAGGATGTGCAAATCTGAACAATTGCATATTCACAGTTACATTTAAGTAAGGTTCTTGAATATCGTATTTCTCGCGGTTATCTCAAATATCAGCATGCAAAAGGCAAGGATTGCGGGGAATAAGAATTTTTCTTCTTTCCTGCTAAACTGCCGGACATCAATTTTCGATTTCTCAAGTTTGTCAATTTCTCTATAAACCTGTATAAGTTTGTCATTATCAGTTGCTCTGAAATATTTCCCTCCGGTATTTTGTGCTATTTCCCGAAGAATTGCTTCATCTATCTCTACCGGCATATCCTGATATTGTATTCCATAAGGAGTCTGAACAGGATAGGGAGCCATTCCCTGGGTACCAACTCCAATCGTATAAACCCTTATCCCAAAAGTCTTTGCGATACCAGCCGCAGTTGCCGGCGCAATTTCACCCCTGTTATTAACACCATCTGTCAGAAGGATAATAACTTTACTTTTTGCTTTTGAGTCTTTTATTCTGTTTACAGCAGTAGCAAGTCCCATTCCAATAGCCGTACCATCTTCAATCATTCCACTCTGTATTTCACGAAGCAGATTAATCAGTACAGCATGATCAGTTGTCAGCGGGCATTGCGTAAAAGATTCTCCACTGAATACCACAAGACCGATCCTGTCATAAGGTCTTCCTGAAATAAACTCAGTAGCAATATTTTTTGAAGCTTCCAGCCGGTCAGGTCTGAAATCACGCGCGAGCATACTTCCTGATATGTCCTGAGTAAGAACAATATCAATGCCTTCCGTTGAAATATCCTGGAATTTGTCAGTTTTCTGCGGGCGTGCAAGTACAATTATCAAAAGGGTTAATGCAATTGTTCTGAGCGCAAAAAGAATATGTCGAAGGTAGTGTCTGAACGTGATTCCTACATAAGCAAAAGACTGTAAACCTGGCATCCTTAAGGAAGCTGTGACACTTTGCTGTTTCAGAATATAGAAAGCAATTATTGCCGGTATTGATATCAGAAGATATAGAAAGAGTGGCTCGGCAAAAGTTATCCCGTTCATAGGTTACCCTCCTTTCCACTTAATTTTTCCACGACTGGTTCAGAAATCACTTCATTCTCCTTTGTTGCAAGCACAAAATTCCATGAAGTTTGAAAGTGAGCTTCATTCTCCGGGGCAACAGGATTATACTTGGCGAATTTTACAAGATCGGCGCCTGTCAGCACTGATTTGAGGTCATTATAAGTACCATTCTTCTTAAAACCTGTCTTAATGAGAGCTTCAAGTGTCTCAGCAGTAGTTAATTCAAGCGAGTACACTCTGAATCTGTTTTCCAGATACAGGCGTAATATTTCAGTCAGTTTTGTATAGTATCTTTTAATCTCCCCCTTTTGCCAGAGTTCTTCACTTTTCAGTTTTTCCAGTTCCCGGAAGGCAATCACATGCGCGGGATCGGAAGGAATAAATATGTCTATACCTTTTTCAGATTTTTTATGATTTCGTAAAAACCTTATTATTGCCCAGCCAATGCCAGCAGCCAGAATAATCAGAAGAACCCATGGAAGTATCTCTCCAATCGTTACAGGCGCTTTGTAGGGTTCAATGATATCAAATATTTTTGCTGTAGTATCTGCAGGAGCAATTTTAACCCGCATAACTTCTAGCATGGAATAATCAGAAAAATATCTTTTGAGTCCACCTTCATTTTTTGCCTCTGCAAAAACCGGGGGGACTTGATAACGTCCTGAATCAAATGATGTTATGAGATATTTATGTATTATTTTAACCCTTCCGTTCTGGCCAGATATACTATCTATCTTTGGTCCGGATATAATATCAATATTTTTACATAATGTATCTTTTAAAACTGGTAGTATGAGCCGGAGGTTAGATGGCTTATCAACAGTAATTGTAAATTTTATCTGATCACCGATAAATATTCTCGTGGAATCAAATGATGAAGTGATTTTTACATCCTGTCCAATGGAAGAAGAAATGAATGAAATAAATAGAAATATAGAGATACTCAACTTCTTCATAACCATTATCTTTTCTCAAACAGTTTTATGAGTGGTTTAACATAATCCAGATCGGTTCGGAATTCTGTAGAATCCACGCCACATCTTTTAAAAATATTTTTGATGATTTCAATATGACTGTTCCACCATTTTTCATAAGCTCTCCTGGTAGCAGCCGAGGAGGTATCTATCCATTTCTCTTCCCCTGTTTCCGAATCGGAGACCTTTACCAATCCAAGGTCAGGCATCGCCTGCTCCAATGGATCATACACCTTCAGTGCAACAATATCATGTTTGTTCGATGCAATTTTAAGAGCATCTTCAAATTCTGTTACGATGAAATCAGAAAGAATAAATGCTGTGCATCTTTTTTTTATGGCATTTGTCAGGAAGCGCAATGGTTCATCCAGATTAGTTAGTTTGCTCTGCGATGTAAAATCAAGAAGTTCCCTTATTATCCTCAGAATATGCCTGCTCCCCTTTAGTGGTGGTATGAATTTTTCAACCTTATCGGAAAAGAATATAACACCTATTTTATCATTATTATATATTGCGGAGAAAGAGAGAACAGCTGCAATTTCAGTCATTAAATCTCTCTTGTAGCTGACCTTAGTCCCGAAATTTCCTGAACCACTTACATCAATAAGTAACATTACTGTAAGTTCCCGCTCTTCTTCGAAAACTTTTACATAAGGATGGTTGAATCGTGCAGTCACATTCCAGTCAATACTTCTGATGTCATCCCCATACTGATATTCTCTTACCTCACTGAATGCTATCCCACGTCCTTTAAAGGCGCTATGGTACTCACCGGCAAATATATGCCGGCTTAATCCCTTTGTCTTTATTTCAATTCTACGGACTTTTTTTAATAATTCAGTCGCTTCCACTTTAAAACAAATTATTTTTCAGATTCAATAGCTATAACACAGGACCATTTCCCGTCCATAATCTCAATAAAGTAAACTTTTCCACCATGTTTGTCTATCCATTTATTCTCTCCACTCTTCACATACTGAGCGTTGAATTCCTTTACTTTTAATGCTCTCATATTTACATCACAAATTATTCTCTCACTTCTGCAGACAGAATCAGGATTAAGAAAAAACAATACAGTCTGGTTCTCCGGATTATCAGAGTATTTCAGATAACTAAACTTACTATTTACCACCTTATTATAATTCATCTCGTTTTGATTCTCCTTCATGTATTTTAGAATATCCTTTGCTTTATAACCAATAAGATTTTGACTATCAGCATAAATGCAAATCAACATCAGTGTTGCAGATAATGTGATGATCTTCATGCAGTATCTACTATGGAACCTCAACAACATTAAGAATTTCGGAGATTATATGATCCTGGTTAATATTCTCAGCTTCAGCTTCATAAGTAAGTCCAATCCTGTGACGCATTACATCATGACAGATTGTCCTTATATCCTCAGGAATAACATAACCCCTTCTCTTTATAAATGCGAAAGCTTTTGCCGCGAGTGCAAGATTAATAGAAGCTCTGGGCGATGCTCCGTAGGAAATCATATTTTTAAAAACAGGGAGACCATATTTTTCAGGATTACGACTCGCGAAGACTATATTCAAAATATAGTTCTCGATTTTCTCATCCATATAAACTTCCCTTACAACATTCCGGGCTCTGATTATATCTTCAGTTTTCAGAACTGTATTGGCTGTCGGGAACTCCTTTGCAAGATTCTCCCTGATTATCAGTTTCTCTTCCTCCATAGCAGGATAATCGATAATGACCTTCATCATGAATCTGTCGATCTGTGCTTCCGGCAAAGGATAAGTTCCCTCCTGTTCAATCGGATTCTGTGTTGCAAGAACCAGGAATGGTTCAGCTAGTTTAAAAGTATTCTCACCGATTGTGATCTGCCTTTCCTGCATTGCTTCAAGTAACGCACTTTGAACTTTTGCAGGCGATCTGTTAATCTCATCCGCAAGAATAAAGTTTGCGAATACTGGTCCCTTCTTGACTATAAACTCCTCCTTCTTCTGACTGTAAATCATTGTACCAATAAGGTCAGCAGGAAGAAGGTCGGGCGTAAATTGAATCCTGCTGAATTTTGCATCTATTATCGATGCAAGCGATTTGATGGCAAGTGTTTTTGCAAGACCGGGAACCCCTTCGAGCAAAATGTGTCCATTAGCAAGAAGCCCTATCATAAGGCTGTCGGTCAGATGCTTTTGCCCAATGATAACTTTGTTCATCTCCATTCTGACAATGTCGACGAAGGAACTCTCCTTCTCAATCTTTTCATTTAAAATCCTGATGTCAGCAGTTTGCTCCATAGTTTAAAAATTTAAGCTGCAAATATAATCATTTGAGTATCATTAACCATTCCTGATTTCTCAATGGAAATCAGCATACAAAAGAACTCCAGGAATGTTTAACTTCTTGTTAAGGAATGTTAAAAATTCGTTAAAGGTTACTATCCAAACTCGCCACCTGGACAAATATTGCCCGCCATCCCAATCTGGCTCACATGTATTTATCCATTTAATCCTTTTTTGAATCTAAAGTACTCACCATTTTAATCCCCTGCTGAATCCAATGTACTCACCCCCAGCCCCATAGCCGTCAACCTAAGGAATAATATTTAGGTATCTGTGTATAATATAGGGGGGTATTCCTCCTCAATTCAAGTCTAAAAAGATCTTTGGAGGAAGTTTTTTCTTCAGAGGAATTAGAGACAGTGGCCAGGAAGACGGGTTTTTGTAAACGCAAATCGAAGGTAGACCCTTCAGTGTTCTTTGACTTATTGATGAATGATATTGGTTCAGAAAAACCTGGAAGTTTGACTCATATGGCTATTGAGGCTCTCTCTGAGCATGATATAGTTGTTTCAAAGCAGGGGCTTGATAAGAAGTTTAGCGATGAGACGCTGGCTTTCTTAAAGTGTCTGATTGAGAAGCAGCTATCGGTGAAATTAGACCAGCAGATTGAAGCAGGATGGTTGAGCTCATTCACTCGGGTTATTATTAAAGACGGAACTCGTTTTGATATTCCTGAAGAATACAAGGATCATCTTTCTGGCTCTGGAGGCTCTGCTTCCAAAGCAGGAGCATGTATTCAATTTGAATATGATTTTAAAAGAGGTCAAATTAACTATCTGAATCTTACCGCATCCAGCAGGCCTGATGTGAAAGATGCCGTAGAAGTATTAGACACAGTTGCCGAAAATGATTTGGTTATACGGGATCTAGGATATTATGTTTTTGACTCGTTTGTAAATATCTCAAACAAAGGTGCTTTTTACATATCAAGGCTTAGACCAAAAGCTAATGTTTATGAGATGAACAATGGGATATTGCAAAGGCTTGATTTTAAGAAGCTCTATGCTAAAATGAAAAAGAAGAGATTGTGCCAAATGGATAAGTTGGTATTTATAGGAAGTGCAGAAAAGATGCCAGTGAGGTTATCAATAGAAATCATGCCAGAGACCGTCTATGAACAACGAATAAGAAAAACTGTCAAAATTCAACAGAAAAAAGGGTATCAAACTAGTGAAGAATACAAATTTATGTGCCGCTTCAACCTATTCATTACCAATGTTCCTGAAGAATTGTTACCTATTGAGATTATATCTACCCTCTACAGAATACGCTGGCAGATCGAATTGGTTTTTTATGTAAAGCAAAAGATTATGCAAAGTAACCTGCAAAAACCATCTTGGATAAGCAGTAAAATCAATTAAGCTTTACATAAACACTTTACATAAATATTATTGCTTTTTTTAATTCTGGTAATGTTGCCAGAACTAAAAGCAGTAATATGAAACAATATCAAACAGTAGAAGAACTGATGGATAGCTGCGTTCAATATTTTGAGCAGCAATCCTATTCTCCGCTCAGAATTGATCGTTATAAGCTTTTATGGAAAAGCAAGCTGATTCCGTTTATGGTTCAAAAATCATTTTTGTATTATGATCCTTCGGTTGGAGAAGAGTATATCTGCTCTAATATAGCCGGAAGCATAGTCACTCCTCATGAACGGGACATAATCAGAAGTGTAAATGTGTTGACTGAGTTCCAGGAAAAAGGAACAATCAGCAAAAGGCATTGCACGCCTATTAAGCGGGAGTTATCCGGCCAGATAGGTCTGTTAATGGATAAATTCCTTTTGTATTTGGAATCTTTACGCCGTAACAGAATTACGATTTCAGGTCACCGAATATATCTTTCCAGATTCCTTTTCTACCTGGACAGTAAACAGGTTTATGCTATTGAAGAAGTCAAGGAAGAATACATTCTGTCCTTTGTGTCTACTCAGACTAACAATCAAACATGCATAGTATCTACCATCAGATTCTTTTTTAGATTCTTATATGAGGAACGCATCATACAGTTTGATTTATCCGCAGTCCTTCAACATTACAAGTGGGTCAAAAGAGAAAAATTACCCTCTGTATATACCGCAAATGAGGTATTTCAAATCGAATCATCCATACACAGAGAGAATGCTACCGGTAAAAGAAACTATGCCATGACCTTGTTGGCCTCCCGATTAGGGTTAAGAGCATCAGATATTGCTCACCTGACTTTCGGCAACATCGATTGGGAGAATAGCACAATTACATTATCCCAGTTTAAGACGGGCAAAAAAATTGAGCTTCCTTTGCTTGTCGAAGTAGGGGAAGCCATTATCGATTATCTGAAATATGGCCGCAAAAGATCTGAGTCACCAAGGATTTTCCTTTATACCCGTGCACCCTTCACTGCCATGACAAACGCTGCTGTTGCCGGAACTCTTGGTCGTACCGTAGATGCGTCCGGTGTTGGCACTGACGGAAGGAAGCATGGTGGACATGCCATGCGCCACAGTCTGGCCAGCCGTTTCCTTGAAAACGAGGAATCAATACCTGTCATTTCCGAGGCTTTGGGACACCAGAGTACCGCCACCACCATGTCTTACCTTAGAATAGATGTGGAATCTTTGCGCAAATGCGCATTGAACGTTCCTCTTGTGGATACATCATTTTACGAGCAGGAAGGAGGAGCCTTCTATGAATAAGTTCAATTATGGCAGCATCTATGCGCCTTACTTCAAGCAGTTTATAGTTATTAAGGGCTGTAGTTTATGTTTGCGTTGCAATTAACATTTCATACCTGACATTTATCTGGCGATACCTCGACAAGGTCAACTTATCTTCAGTTGAACAGTCTATCATGTCTTGTTCTGCGCAGATTGACTTTCTGAATGCCTGCTCGATCCTGAACCAATTCATGTAATTCTGGAGATATTTTGTTGAAACTCCCCAAAAGGTTGAATCAATCCATTTTTTAACCCTGTTATGCAAAGAATTCACATTCTGAATGTGATATATTCCTTGTTTTACATGTTGTTTAAGATCAGCCCGCAGGACTATCTGATCCAGATTGCTGTCCATGGCAAAGCCTTTGTAACTCACGTGTCCGTCGGTACAGAGTATCGAACCTTTTGAAATACGGCTTCCTATTGCATTCTGGATATCTTTCTTTTCAATACGTCCCATCGTTGCTACTGTCAAATCCATCGTGCCTTTACGATCGGCCGTAACAATTACAGCAACCTGATCGTCAGAAATGCCTCTTTTTGAAGAGGTGCCGCCACGCTTACGCCCTTTGTGCTTCAAGTGCCTGTTCCCTTTGTCGGATTGAAGAAAGAAGGTTTCGTCACTTTCAATAATTCCATTGAAATCTTGCTTCTCAATTTCCTGAAAGGATGAAAGAATCTTGTGCCGCCAATCAAATGCCGTCTTCTTATTTATATGCAAGGCTGATTTAATCTTATCCAATGACTTCTGTTCATGCATCAAATCCAGATAATCATTTATTAGCCCTTTCTTGTGTATCCCAGCCAGCCAGGTGCCAGAGTATTCGGTAAATGTCCGCTTACATTCTTTACACATGAACCGTATGCTGCCCTTATCTTTCCCGTAACGATAGTACTTTAAGCTATTGCAGTGAGGGCAGCCCGTCTGCTTGTTTATTAATTTCTCCCGGCGTACTGAAATGTAATCTTGTTTTACTGAATGCCCGGTCAGTTCATTAACCAACTGGCGCTGTTCCGCTGCTGGCAAACTACGTATCGCGGATAATATTTGCTGATAGTCCATAGCACTTATTTTTTACTAAGATATAAAATAAATTCGAATGATACAACGCTAATTTTAACTACAGCCTTATTAAGAAAGGTCTTGGTTACGTGTCGTTGCGAACTGAGTGGGTCTTCCTTGAGTTTGATAAATTTTTTATAGACAATCATATAACAACTTTTGGAATAACCAGGCAACAAGTTGAGGAGTGGCGAGATACCAGAATAAACGATGCGCCATCCACAATTTGCATCAAATACTCCATCCTGTCACAGTTTTGTAAGTATATGTGCAAAGTTGGTTATGACTGTTATATCCCCAGGATACCTTCTAATCCTACCAAAAACAGTTTTACACCTCACATCTTCACTAACCGTGAAATGGCAGATATCTTCCAAGCCTGCGATAATATGCGATTGTATGACAAGCACATGTCCACCATACTGTTTATTGTACCGATCATTATCCGTCTGCTGTACGCGACCGGTCTCAGAATAAGTGAAGCCTTGTCCCTGAAGAACAAGGATGTGGATTTTAACCGGCGATGCCTATATATCAGGAAAAGCAAGAATGGACAAGAACGTATTGCTCCCATGTCTGATGCCTTAGAAGAGGCGCTGAAACAGTATCTGCATTATCGGGATCGGATGCCAACACCCCGTATCAATGATACCAACGGGTATTTCTTTGTGTCCCCTAACGGAACAAACTGTCGTCAAGGCAATGTATATACCTGGTTCAGGAAGGCACTCGCCATATCTGGCATCCCGCACACAGGAGATCATCAGGGTCCTCGTGTTCATGATTTCCGACATACGTTCGCTGTTCATTCTCTCGTGCAGATGGCTAAATCAGGACTGGATCTTTACTACTCATTGCCTTTGCTGTCAACTTTCCTGGGTCATAAATCATTAGGTGCGACAGATCATTACATCAGGCTTACCGCGGAAATGTATCCCGATCTCCTGAAAGACGAAAAGGGTATCTGTGCTTACGTTTTCCCTAAATCCAATAATCTGGCATACGATGGAAACGACTGATTTTGCAAAATATCTGAGTGCTTTCCTGACCAAGTATCTCGCGGGAGAGCGCAACTACAGCCCAAATACCATCTTGGCTTACAAGGATACTTTTGTTCAGTTCATAACCTTCATGAAAGAAAAGAAAAACATTGAAGTGCAAAAGCTAACCCTTGAATGCATAACCAAGAATGTTATCATCGATTTTCTTGACTGGATACAGGAAAACAGGCATTGCAGCAATGCGACTCGGAATTACCGTCTTGCCGCTCTGCGTTCGTTCTTCTGCTACATGCAATACGAAAATCCCGAAAGGATGTATGAATGGCAAAAGATACTATCCATAAAAGTTAAGAGGCACGAGAAACAGAGCATTAACTACCTTTCTACTGACGGCATTAAGCTTATTCTTGAACAGCCGGATCAAAGTACCGGAAGTGGTCGCCGCAATCTTGCAATGCTTGCACTGATGTATGACAGCGGTGCGAGGGTGCAGGAAATAATAGATCTTACCCCGTCCTCTGTCAGACTTGACAATCCCAGCATTGTAAAATTATTTGGCAAGGGACGCAAGGCTAGAATTGTACCATTACAGGAAGAGCAGACCGTGTTCCTGAATGAATATATGCAGGAAAATCATTTATTGGAGCCATCTGCCAATCAATATCCACTGTTCTCAAACAGCAGGAAGGAAAAGCTTACCCGTGCCGGTGTGGCCTATATCTTGAATACTTATGTGGCCCTTGCCAGGAAAATCAATCCGCTTATTATACCGGAAACGATCAGTTGTCACTCTTTACGGCATTCAAAGGCCATGCATCTTTTGCAGGCTGGTGTGAATCTGGTATACATAAGGGATCTTTTAGGACATGTATCGGTTCAGACAACGGAAGTATATGCCCGTGCTGACTCCAGACAAAAACGGGAAGCTTTTGAAAAGGCCTATGTTGATCTTAATCCTAATGCTGCTAAAACAAAAATCTGGGAAAAGGACGGCAATCTGTTGGAATGGTTGAAAAGTTTAAAAAAGTAGCAAAGTATTTATGCAAAGCGGTATTGTAAAGTAAAAGGATTAATAGATTGATTATGAGTATACTTTATGATGCTACTTTGCATAATCTTTTGCTTTACATAAAAAGTGTACTCTATTTCTCTGATAATGTTATAGATAGACCAAAGGGTTTTCTCGTCATTTTCTTTCAAAGAGGTACGTAAAAAGTAAATCCCGGCTTGTTTGTCGGGGTCTTCGCCTGTTTTGTGCCGACAGCTTATATTTATTGCGGTACCATTGCCATCGTCTCCAATGGTTATGTCATAATAATTGTGCACC
>JANYIW010000030.1 GCA_025358645.1 Bacteroidales bacterium | reverse complement strand
GAGAAGCATGTAATAGTTGAGAAAGGATTGCAGCCGGGGACTTTAATTTACCTTGTTCCTCCTCAGAATCCTGAGAATTTCAAACTGATCGGAGCAGATCTTATACCTATTATTAAAGCTCATAAATAAGATATCCGGATTCCTTTTTTCCGGATAAAAGTTTTGTTAAAGTTAAAAGTGATATGAAAATCAGGATGTTTAAGTCAATAGTATTGATTTTAGCAACACTGGAAGTCAATGGACAGCAGCCCGACACAACAAGGCATGAGAAATTTTCTTTTCATGCCCAAACAACAGTCATTAATCAGTTTAAGCCGGCTTTCAAGGCAAATTATACCGGACAGAATAGTTTGGTCCCGAACCAGGAAAGTAAGCTTTCGGTTACTTCAACACTTTTTTTTGGAGCAAAGTTATGGCAGGGAGCAAGCATGTATATCAATCCCGAAATAGGTGGTGGTTCAGGACTTAGTGGCTCACTAGGTGTTGCTGCATCTACAAATGGAGAAACCTACAGAATTGGTAATCCTACTCCACAGTTTGAGCTGGCCAGAATTTTCTTCAGGCAAATTTTCTCTTTGAGTGGAGAATCAGAATATCAGGAAGGAGATTTTAATAAACTTGGTGGAAAGATTTCAACCCGATATATTTCTTTTATAATTGGCAAGATATGTGTTTCAGATTATTTTGATAATAATATATATAATCACGATCCCCGCACACAGTTTATGAGTTGGGCATTAATGAGTAATGGTGCATGGGATTTTCCGGCCAACATCAGAGGGTACACTCCGAGTATTATATTGGAATATGTAACGCCCGGACAAGAACTGCGTTATGGATTTTCATTAGTTCCAAGGGAAGCTAATGGTATGGCGATGAACTGGGAAATTAGTAAAGCCGGCTCTCAAACCCTGGAATATACCAGACATTATAACCTGGCTGGGAAAAACGGCACCTTTAGGATATTATCTTTCTTTACAACAACAGACATGGGGAATTATAACCAAAGCATCATTCTTAACCCTTCTGCTCCTGATGTTATTGCCACCAGGAAATATGGCCGTACCAAATATGGTTTTGGGATAAACGCCGAACAATCAATCAGCGAAAGCCTTGGTGCATTTTTCAGAGCGGGCTGGAATGATGGTAATAATGAAACATGGGCATTCTCCGAAATAGATCGTTCGTTAAGTTTTGGAATTTCATCAAATGGCAGAAAATGGAACAGGCAAAATGACATTCTTGGTATAGCTTATGTAATTTCCGGTATTTCCGGACCACACCGCAATTATTTAAAAGCAGGCGGCAATGGCTTTATGCTAGGTGATGGTAACTTAAACTATTCATTGGAAAATCTGGCTGAAATATACTATACTTTTGAATTATCAAAGAGCATTTATTTATCAGGCGCCTGTCAGGTTATAATGAACCCGGGATACAATAAAGACCGGGGTCCTGTAAATGTCTTTTCTATACGGATACACACAATAATATAACTCAGTGGTTATGAGGTACCTCAGATGAACAAAAACAATACAACGTATAAGGGCTCACACCTCGGCAAAATCTCAAAGAACACATTCCAGGTGTTTGTTTTTGTCTGTCATATTCTAACCTATTTAAAATTGTCAATTATTCTTTGCCTGTCTTCGTTTTCCTTATCATTCTTATGATACAATTCAATAAAAGTTATTTTTTCTTCTATTTGAAAGTGAGCATAAACCAATCGCAAACCTGAATTAACTCCACGTCCCTTTAATGCTTTACAAGCAATCTTTTTAACTTTGATAATACAGGTTTTCAATCCCATGTTATCGATGCGAAAGCTGAAAGGGGGTCTTTCATCCGGTAATATATCAAGTACCTTTTTCACTACCTCCAGATCATCGTTCAGTGTTCTGTATTTTTTTAAAAGGGTTTTCAAATCCTTTTTGAATTCCGTAAGTTCTTCAAAGGTCATTGTTCTTCAATTTCGTTTCCGTAATTTCTTATTGAGAAAGGAGCCTCCCTGTAAAAGGCCAATTCATAATTTATTTCTTCTCCTTCCTTTGAAGCTAACCAGGGAATATCCTTATGAGAGTAGTTGCTTATGCCAGCTGCTGACCAATCACTCAACTGCCCAATAACCCTGTCAATAATCTCTTTCTCGCTTGCTTTCATTTCAGTTAAACTTGCTTTTATTAAAGGCAAATAGCGTGTCTGCGGAAATCCATGATATTCTGTTTTCACTCTTTGTAATTGACCTTTTTCAATCATTTGATTTATTATTGAGTCCATGTTTTGTGGAACCGGCCCATAAGGCAACTTCCGGTATATAGCGCCGGTAAGATGTTCCTCGTACATCTCATAATAATTAAAATCTGAAAAATAAAGTAATTTGTACAGCACCGTCTCCCCAACATTAGGTTTGCCAGCACAACGTTCCAGAATATATAGCAAGATATTTTTAAATCTGCTTACTTTCAGAACCGGGACAGAGATGCGTTCTTTGGGTTTATCAGACTTTTTTTCCGGGTCACTTATAGATTCCTGATTTCCCATGAAGTCTTTTGACATAAACTCATCGAGGGAGAACTCCAGAATAATAGACAATCTCTGCAATTCCAAAATATTTACACTCCTGTTGCCAAGCTCAATTTGAGCCAATGAAGGTCTGGAGATTTTGATACTTTTAGACAGATCTTCCTGGGACAACCCCTTCCTTTTACGAAGTTCGGCAATCCTTTTACCTATTTGTTTTTGCGATAGTTTAATAATCATAGTAACTATTTCGTTAATTATAACAAGACAAAAATAATAAAAGATTTATAATCAAACAAATTAATGTTCATAATTAAAACAACTAAAATTCAATAAGTAGTCTGGA
>JANYIW010000320.1 GCA_025358645.1 Bacteroidales bacterium | reverse complement strand
AGGATCAGTTTATCGCAAATTTTTTCAAAATTGGCTCGTGTAAGTGTTTTTACCAAATGCTTTGGAATTCCATCAACAGGCATAATATATGGAAGATTGATCTCTGTTGTTGTTGAACTTGAAAGTTCAATTTTGGCTTTTTCGGCCGCTTCCTTCAAACGTTGCAAAGCCATCGGGTCCTTTCTCAAATCAACACCTTCTTCTTTGAGAAACTCCTCCGCCATCCAATCAATTATCAGATGATCGAAATCGTCACCTCCAAGATGAGTGTCCCCATTTGTTGATTTAACTTCAAAAACACCATCTCCAAGTTCAAGAATTGAGATATCAAATGTTCCGCCTCCGAGATCAAACACAGCTATTTTAAGATCCTGCGACTTTTTGTCGAGGCCATAAGCCAGAGATGCAGCCGTAGGCTCATTAATAATCCTTTTGACATTTAAACCGGCTATTTCACCAGCTTCTTTTGTTGCCTGACGTTGTGAATCACTGAAATATGCCGGCACTGTAATAACTGCATCAGTAACTTCCTGTCCAAGATAATCCTCAGCAGTCTTCTTCATCTTTTGAAGAATCATAGCGGAAATCTCCTGAGGTGAATATTGACGGTCATCAATTTTCACCCTGGGAGTATTATTGTCACCTTTTACAACAGTATAAGATACCCTTTTAATTTCTTTTGTGACTTTATCATAAGTTTCCCCCATAAACCTTTTGATGGAGAATACAGTCTTCTTTGAATTTGTGATAGCTTGTCGCTTAGCTGGATCTCCTACTTTACGTTCTCCGTTTTCGACGAATGCAACTATTGAAGGTGTAGTTCTCTTCCCTTCACTGTTAGGGATTACAACAGGTTCATTCCCTTCCATTACGGCAACACAGGAGTTTGTTGTTCCCAGATCAATTCCAATTATTTTTCCCATCTTATAATAATTTTTAAAATTTCATTTTAGCTCAGGAGTTTCAGAGCTTGTTCAATTTTTACTTTAAAAAAAGTATTCTATGATGAGTCTGCAATGATTATGCCATTAAGGTTTTTTATGTTTTTTATGACAAAACGACAGGATATCTGCTTTAGTCTGACAAATTAAAAAGATGAACTTATGAAGATGTTTCATCCAATTCAAATCTGTAACTTTGCCTTAAGAAATTAACATAAGTATTATTATGCCGATACATAAATCCGTTAGAAGAGTTACAACTCATGTTTTGAATGAGATGAAGCTGAAAGGTGAAAAAATTGCTATGCTGACGGCTTATGACTATTCAATTGCGAAGATACTTGATGAAGCAGAAATAGACGTTATACTGGTTGGCGATTCTGCCTCAAATGTAATGGCAGGTTATGATACAACCCTTCCTATCACACTCGATAATATGATTTATCATGCAGCATCAGTTGTAAGAGGTGTTAAGAGGGCCCTTGTCGTAGTGGATCTGCCATTCGGAACTTATCAGGGAAATTCAAAGGAAGCATTAGCTTCCTCAATAAGGATCATGAAGGAGACCGGAGCACATGCGGTAAAACTTGAAGGAGGACTTCAGGTTGTTGAATCAATTGAAAGAATTTTATCTGCGGGTATTCCTGTGATGGGCCATCTTGGACTGACACCACAGGCTATTCATAAATTCGGGACTTATGTTGTCAGGGCAAAAGAAGAAGAGGAGGCTCGCAGACTAATGGAAGATGCCAGATTACTTGAACAGACTGGTTGTTTTGCCATAGTACTTGAAAAAATACCAGCTAAACTGGCAGAAGAAGTCACTAATAGCCTGAAAATACCTTTAATTGGAATAGGTGCCGGAGGAAAAACTGACGGGCAGGTACTTGTTCTCCACGATATGCTGGGTATTACGCAGGAATTTTCCCCGCGTTTTCTACGTAGGTATCATAACCTTTATGCTGAGATAAAGGGTGCTGTCCAGGCTTATATTACTGATGTTAGATCTCAGGACTTTCCTAATGAAAAAGAGCAGTATTAACAAAATCTGAAATGGCAGAAATTCTATTCGAAGACAATCATATTATCGCTGTTTATAAAAGATCTTCTGATTTAGCTCAAGGTGACAAAACCGGTGATGCACCACTGGATATCGAAATTAAAAAATACATAGCGGAGAAATACAAAAAACCTGGAGAAGTTTTTTTGGGTGTAGTTCACAGACTCGATCGCCCTGTGAGCGGCATAATGCTTTTTGCCCGTACATCCAAAGCACTTTCAAGGCTAAATGAGATGTTCAAATTGAGGCAGGTGAAAAAAATCTATCTGGCTATTGTTAAAGATCGACCACCCGAAGATGAAGCTACAATTACCCATTTTCTTAAAAAGAACGAGACCCAAAACAAAAGTTATGTATATGATAATGAGGTAAAAGGATCAAAACAGGCAAGTCTGACATATAGATTAAAAGGGAGATCTGATAAATATTATTTGCTTGAAGTTGAGCTTCATTCCGGCAGACACCATCAGATACGAGCTCAGCTTGCAAAAATAGGATGTCCTATCAAAGGTGATCTGAAATATGGCTTTGCACGATCTAATGAAGATGGAGGAATAAGCCTTTTTGCACGCAGGCTGGAGTTTATTCATCCTGTAAAAAAGGAGCCTGTTACGATTATTGCACATTTCCCGGAAGGGGATATCTGGTCAGCTTTTATGGATTCAATTGCATAAAATAATGAGCCGGAAACCTTCTCATTTTATCCAAAGTCTACTTTCCCTTATTTTCATAAGTTCTTTTGACCAGGCATTATCAATTAACCAGAGTGTAACACCTTTCTTACTCTAATGCCAGAATTTCACAGTTAATATTCGGTTAATAAGAGTTAATGAAAAGTTAAATACTTCTTTATTAACGACTTTAAGGTTTATTTTTGTACCATGAACAGGAAGAAATTTACTGGTCTAATAGTTATGATGTTGCTATCCATTATTGGCATTATATGGGTACAGATCGTATGGATAAGGAATGCAGTGGACATACAGAATGAAGGTTTCAACAACCGAGTAGGTATAAGTCTCTATAATGCTGCAAATGCCATTGAATCTTCAAGAAAGATGAATTTCTTTAATAACTTAATGCCTTCTGATCCTCTCTCTTTCAATGACTCATCTACTGACGTTACCGGCTATCTTACTATTGGAGGATATTCTTCAGCCCCCGGTAATAAATTCAGCGTAAGAATTACCGACCAGTCAGTTACTGGTACTTTTAATACAGGTAAACTGACTACAACAAGTAAATCGTATATAATCACAAATGATACTTCAATTGTTTCTGACTCAGTTACTTTTGTTATTCCGACCCCCGACAAGTCTGGTAAAACAGATATTGTCAAAAAAGGAGATGATTTGAGCACAAATTCAAGAGATTTATTTATAAAGCAAAATGAATTCATCAACTGGGTGAAAAAAAGATCAAGTGAGTTTCAGAACATGAGCGACCAGATGATAAATGAGATTTACCAGTGGGAAAAGACTCTCGAACTTGATAATAAAGAGATTGAATATACTCTTAATCAAGCATTGGCATATACTAATATACAGACCCCTTATGAATACGCAATAATCAAAAACGGAATCGTCCAGAATGGGAAATTTAAGAAAGTCCAAAAAAATGATTTTCTGAAAAGTAAGTATTCTGTCAGATTGTTTCCCGACAATATTATCAGACAAGATATTGTTCTTTCAGTAATTTTTCCTGAACGTACCAATTATTTACTTGGATCCATGGTGTGGATACTGGGAGGTTCGATGCTCTTTTCGCTCTTCATACTGGCAACTTTTGCATTGAGTCTCTATTTTATTATCAGGCAGAAGAAAATCTCTGAAATGAAATCGGATTTTATAAATAATATGACACATGAGTTTAAAACTCCAATTGCCACAATCTCGCTTGCAGCTGATACAATAGTTAATTCCAGAGTAATTAATGACGAAGTCAGCATCAGACATTTCATCGGCATGATCAAAAAGGAAAACAGCCGGATGAATAAAAAAGTTGAAACTATATTGCAGATAGCATCACTCGACAAAAAGGAGATAGAATTCAAGTTCGAAAATGCCTCATTGCATACAGTAATTGAACACGCTATTGAAACAATTGAGATACAGGTTCATCAGAGAAACGGAAAGATCAATCTTAATCTGAATGCTGATGAACCTTATTTATATGGTGACTTTGAACATCTCGCAAATCTGGTAAGTAACCTCCTGGACAATGCAATAAAATATTCACCCGAAGTACCTGATATTACTGTCACCACAAAGAATGGTGACAAAGGCATAATTTTATATGTTGAGGACAAAGGTATTGGAATGACAAAGGCAGTTCAAAGTAAAATATTTGAACGCTTTTACAGACAAAGTTCAGGTAACGTGCATGATGTTAAGGGTTTCGGACTAGGTTTAAATTATGCGAGGTCTATAATTGAAGCCCACAAGGGCCACATAAGTGTTTTTAGTGAACCTGGAAAGGGAAGCAGGTTCGAAATATTTTTACCATTTAACTGGGAGAACTAGAAATGAGCAACAAACCTGATAAGATTTTTCTTGTAGAAGATGATTTAAGTTTTGGATCAGTTCTTAAATCATATCTGGAAATTAATGACTACTCAGTTGAGTGGGTCGATGATGGAAAATATGCTGTAGACCATTTCAGAAAAGGTGTCTTTAATATCTGCATACTTGATATTATGCTTCCACATGTGGATGGATTTACCATAGCCAACGAGATACGGAAGATTAACAATGAAATTCCTATAATCTTTCTTACAGCCAAAAAGCTTAAAGAAGATGTCCTGAAGGGTTATGGAATAGGAGGGGATGATTATGTTACCAAACCATTCGATACTGACATCCTTCTGGCAAAGATAAGGGCGATAATTTCGAGACGCGATTTTCAAACCGGGAAAAAGGATATTTATGAGATCGGAAAGTTTGTATTTAACTCAAAACTAAGGACATTGACTATTGGCAGTGATGAAAAGAAACTATCCCCCAAGGAGGCACAGTTGCTCGAACTACTGGCAATTAATCCAAATGCACTGATCAGCAGGGAGATGGCTCTTAAAAAAATATGGGGATCTGATGATTATTTTACCGCCAGAAGCATGGATGTATATATAACAAAACTAAGGAAGTTTTTATCGGATGATCCTGATCTGAATATTAAAAATATCCATGGTGCCGGGTTTCAGTTGCTTGTCAGGGAAGACTGATCTTAAGATTCTTTCTGTTGAATTGCAATGGAAGAAGGTTACTGATACTATTAATAATCAGTGTTTTATCTTTTCCGGATAGAATTATCTTTATCTGATTTCCAGATCTTGACTCTTCCTCGGCAATTACCTGCCGGCAGTTTCCGCAAGGAGAAGGTGGATCTTCGGTAAGTCCATTTGCAGTCATGGAGGCAATAGCCAAAGTAACAGGTTTGTCAGGATTATGATTTGAAATAGAGTTTGCGAGAGCACTCCTCTCTGCGCAGATGCCTGAAGGAAACGCGGCATTTTCAACATTCGCACCGCAAATTATTGCACCGCTTTCAAGCCTGACAGCTGCTCCGACTCTGAATTTTGAATAGGGAGCATACGCATTTATGGCTGTTTCTCTTGCAGCGACAACAAGCTCCATGTCACCTGAGTCAAGTTCTTCAGTTTTTTCATACTCGGTATATGAAAAGGTTATATTATTCGTTCTAATCATACCACTACTCGTAAGTTTTGAGTATAAAGGTAGCGATATTTGTTTATTTTTGTCACAAAATATTTTTGATGCAAAGCAGACTATTTCTCATTCTTCAATTGGCTTTATTATCATGTCTGTTTTCATGCAAAGCCTATAAGCCTCTTGTTTCAACATCAACACCTGATCAATCGGTTCAGGATTATATAAATTCATATAAAGATCTTGCTATCAACGAGATGAATAGAACAGGCATCCCCGCGAGCATCACACTTGCCCAGGGTATAATTGAATCCGACTGCGGACGAAGCAGGCTGGCCCGGGAGGCAAATAATCACTTTGGAATAAAATGTCATGACGACTGGACCGGACCCACAATCAGACATAATGATAACCGGAGAAATGAGTGTTTCAGAAAGTACAGTAACCCTGAGTACTCTTTTGATGACCATTCGGATTTTCTGAAATCAGCATCCCGATATAGTTTCCTTTTCAATTTTAGTTCCACTGATTACAAGGCATGGGCCCATGGGTTAAAAAAGGCTGGTTATGCCACAAATCCTGATTATGCCAATATGCTGATCAGGACTATCGAAGGGAATAATCTGGGGTATTACGATCGTGGGTATAATGCAGGTAATCAACAACCTCAGAAATATATTGTACCAAAAGAATCTCTTAAAATTCAATCGGCTGATAGTACTATAAAAGCTTTGCCAACCTCAAATGGAAACATAGCGGTTTTAGCCCGTGTCCCCCGGATTATGGAGAATAACAGGGTGAAATATATTATCGTTAAAGATGGTGATACAAGAGAAAAACTTGAAAATGAATTTCAATTACTGAAATGGGAACTGCCTAAATATAACGAACTTAAAAGTGATTTTCTTCTTGTTCCCGGCCAGATACTATATCTTCAACCGAAAAGGGAAAGGGCAGAACCAGGGAAAGAGTATTATATTAGTTCTGATGGAGACACAATGTACCTTATTTCCCAGCGATATGGAATAAAAGTTAAAAGACTTTATGAGATGAACAGGATGGAAGATGGTAAAGAACCGGAAGCAGGGAAAAAGATCTGGCTAAGAAGCATTAAGCCGGTTGATTAACGGGAATTGTATAATTTACTATTCTGAACCCTCTTAGAAATTCGATGGTATTCATACGTTTCTTACCCTCAAGTTGCAGACTGGCAATACTTAAAAATCCATCCTTACAGCTGATCTTTATATAATGTTTTCCATCTGAGAATATAGTTCCCGGTTTGAATGCGTGATTTTCAATTTCCGGTTGGCTCTCAAAGATCTTAAATGAAATTGTTACTGTATCACTTTTGAACCATGATTTTGCACAAGGATGTGGGGCAAGTCCTCTGATCAAATTGTGAATCCTGACAGTATCACTTTTCCAATCGATAATACAGTCGGCGGGATGTATCTTAGGTGCAGATTTTGGAGATTCGTCTCTATTAATAAATTTTGTCTGAGGTAGTTCAAGCACCTTGTTTTCAGTTATATGAGCGAGTGTTCTGATTACAAGTCTGGCTCCCTGTTTCATTAATCTGTCGTGAAGATCACCTGCATTTTCAAAAGAAAAAATTTGTACTTCTTCCCTTAAAAGAATGTTTCCGGTATCTATTTTTTCATCTATAAAGAATGTTGTTACGCCGGTCGTTGTTTCTCCATTAATAATAGCATGATTTATTGGTGCAGCGCCGCGGTAGTCAGGAAGTAGTGAAGCATGAAGATTAATTGTACCGAGAGGAGGTATTTTCCACACATCCACAGGGAGCATCCTAAAGGCGACGACAATAAAAAGATCTGCATTTAATTGTTTAAGTTGCCTGATGAATTCCGGATCCTTAAGATTCGAAGGCTGCATTACTGGCAGATTACTGAATTCTGCAAATTCCTTAACAGCGGATTTCGTTATCTTTCTTCCTCTACCGGACGGTTTATCAGGAACAGTAACTACACCTACTATATTAAAACCATTCATTAGCAGTGCACCAAGTGTCGCCACTGCAAACTCAGGTGTCCCCATGAATACTATCCTGAGGTTTTTCATAAAGTCTTTATTATCACACAAATATAATAATAAGTACTAATCTTTTGTAAGATGTTTATAACATGAAAGATCATGCCCCATTTTATTTGCCTTGGTTTCGAGATAGAACTGATTGTGGGGGTTTGATTCGATTACCAGGGGTATTGTTTCAACAATCTTTATCCCGTAACCTTCTAATCCAGCTCTTTTTACAGGGTTATTTGATATAAGCCGGACTTTTCCAAGTCCAAGTTCCCGCATAATACTGGCTCCTACGCCATAATCTCTTTCGTCTTCGCCGAATCCTAGTTTCAGATTTGCCTGTACCGTATCCATCCCTTCGTCCTGAAGCCTGTAAGCTTTAATCTTATTCAGCAGACCTATTCCTCTTCCTTCCTGGCTCAAATAGATGACTACCCCTTTACCCTCAGCTTCAACCATTGACATTGCTTTCCGTAGCTGAGGTCCACAGTCACATCGCATGGAACCAAAAATATCACCTGTAAAGCATGATGAATGAAGTCTGACAAGAACAGGCTCATCTTTTGTCCATTTACCCTTTACCAGGGCTGCATGTTCAATTCCGTTACTTGTTTGCCGGAAAGGAATAAATTCAAAATCACCTCTTTCGGTTGGAAGCTTTACCCTGTCTCCTTTTTCTATAATTGAATCACGTTCGAGGGTAAATTTAATAAGGTCCTTAATTGCTATTATCTTTATATTAAATTTTTCTTTGATCTTTACCAGATCGTTTAGCCTTGCCATAGAGCCATCATCATTCATTATCTCCACCAGGGCCCCTCCTGGACGGAGATTGGCATATCGGGTAAGATCTACCACAGCTTCAGTATGTCCGGCCCTTCGCAGTACTCCTTTTGATTTCGCTTTTAATGGAAAGATATGTCCGGGTCGTCCCAGATCGGTAGGTTTTGTTGCAGGATCGACGAGAGCTTTAATAGTATTAGCCCGGTCTAAGGCGGATACTCCTGTAGATTTTTCTTTATTCAGTAAATCGACTGTAACAGTGAACTGTGTCTCATGAATTGAAGTGTTGTTCCCTACCATAAGATTAAGATCAAGCACTTCACATCTCTCTTCCGGCAATGCAGCACAAATAAGTCCACGGCCATGCTTGGCCATAAAATTGACTATTTCCGGAGTTATGAGTTCAGCGGAGCAGATGAAATCGCCTTCATTCTCGCGATCTTCATCATCAACGACAATTAGTAGTTTCCCGAGTTTAATATCTTCTATTGCCTCTTCTATACTATTTAGAATAATATCCTTCATTATAATTATTTTAAGTCCGAGGCAGATTTCCTGCCTGATCCATTTATAAATATCCTGTATACAAAATCTTTAACCTTTTTGAAGAACATCAGATAAGTTTCAATGTTCAAAATAACAGAATCGGTTGTTGCTTTATATGTGAGGAAAATCCCTATTGGCAATAATATATATGATGCTGCCCACATCCCTGCAAATGTTCCAACAGCGAGCTCTTCCACAAGTTTCTGTCCTGAAATTGAAATAACGTAATAAATAACAAAGAAAAAGATAGAAATAACTGCCGGTGTTCCTAATCCTCCTTTTCTGATGATAGCTCCCAGCGGAGCGCCGATAAAGAAGAAAACAAGACAGGCGAAAGACATAGTAAGTTTCTTGTTCCATTCCACTTCATACCTTTTGATGGCCTTAATTTCATAACGCTGGGAGTCATTTTTCTCAACAAGGATGCTGGTACTTTCTTTGAGGTTCTCAATAGCTTTTGCGAGAACTGTCCTTTTTTCCATTACCGTAAGGGAATCGAAAAGCGCTTTTGGATCAAATTTTCTGATCTTGTTAAGAGAATCAGTTTTTTCAGTTTGATTAGTATTATTGGGTATTGAATTCCTTACAACATAAAGTTTTATATTCTTGAAATCCTTGAACTGATTATTGAGTTTCTCATTGTATTTTCTGTTAAGAGAGTCAATAGTGAAGGATAGTTGTGAAATGTTTAACATAGCAGCGCTTGATTTGAAAAGGCCCTCTTCACTTCGTTGAAGATCAAATCCTGTAAGAGGGATAACTATTTGCTGCTCTTTAAAATTGTCAATTCTGGAAGGGTATTTTCTTAAGTTTACATTAACATTTTTCTCTTCCATTTCAGTATACCCGTGGCCGTTATAAAGTGTCATAATTAATCCTGTCTCATCCCGGGTTAATCGCATATATCCGGAGTCAGCCAAAATCACGGAATAATTACCTCTTCTCTCACGATGGTCATAAATAATCAGGTTATCAAGACGGTTGTTCACCGGATCTTTTGTAGTTATTTTTATGCTGAAATCAGGCACTCCATTATAGAATGTTCCGGCCTGAATATTGATATCCGGTTTCTTACGGCGGATATCCCAGAGAAGTGTTCGTGCTTTATCCGTAGAATAGGGCAGTACGTTATTTGAAAAGAAGAAGGATATAATAGCTATGAAGCCTATGAGAATAATTAATGGCAGCATTATCCTCTGGAGTGGTATTCCAGAGGATTTGAGAGCCGATAATTCACTGAATTCTCCCATATTTCCAAATGTCATAAGGGAGGCAAGAAGAATTCCTAACGGAAGTGCAGTTGGTACAAAGGTGAGGGAAAAGTGGTAAAGCAGCTCGCTAAGCACTTTGAAATCAAGACCTTTACCGGCAAGCTCGTCGACATACATCCATAGGAATTGCAGAATGAGAATGATAAGCACGATAAAAAATGTGAATATCAGTGGTCCTATAAATGATTTTAATAGAAAGACGTCAATTTTTTTCACTTACTGAATACATTTAAAGTGCAAAACTACTCAAAGAAGTGAATTTCTAGATCCCTAATGCTCTTTTCAGATCATTGATCTGTGAATCCCATAAATATATTGAATCTTCCTTTTCATCAGCCTCTGCAAAATCAGTAATAATCAGAGCCAGTTCGTTGGTTAGTTCTTCCAGGTTTATGCGGAATTCGAAGAAATTTGATTCCTCATTTCCCATTCCTATCCATTCAAATCTGACCATTTTATTCTCTTTCATGGCCGAAAGCTTAGCTTTTGATTCGGAACTATTCCAAAAAAATGTAAATAGATCACCATCAACATTCACCTGGTCGGCAAACCATTCACCTAATCCCTCAGGGGTGCTGAGTCGTGAGAAGAGCACTTTTGGTGAGCAATTAAGATTATATTCTAATTCGAACTTTGATCTCATGATATGGGCTTGTTCTTACTCTTCAACTTTTTCTGCAATATAGAAAAAATATTGAAACTAAAAAACCTTATTGTTAATTTGTATCAAACTGATTATATTTGCACCCGCAAAAAGGATAGCTGGAAAACCATTTGTTGGCGAGATAGCTCAGTTGGTTAGAGCGCATGATTCATAATCCTGAGGTCCGGGGTTCAATTCCCCGTCTCGCTACAAAGAAAATGAAGAGGTTACAGAGTTTTAAAAACTGTAACCTCTTTTTATATGCAAAAAAATTGTATAACATGGAATAGTTCTAACTTCTGAA
>JANYIW010000384.1 GCA_025358645.1 Bacteroidales bacterium | reverse complement strand
AGAAGAGTGCTTGCTGCACGCAGAGCAAAGGGAAGAAAGAAACTCTCAGTTTCACCGGAACTTAAATTAAAAGGATAATCTAAACATTAAAATATCTGAATAAAGGTGTCTTATAACGAGGCGCCTTTTTTGTTTGATAATACTTACCGTGCTGCTGAAAACTTCGCCATCCTGAGATCCATTATTGACACAGCCATAAAGAATAATCAAAATGTGTTACAAGCATTATATTTAATCGCTGATTATAGAAGAACCTAATCTGTTAATTTTAACTTTAGGCATTTTAGTCACTCCAAACTCTAGTCACTATTTAGTTTCTACTTACCTTTACTGACTTTTTAAATAATAATATGTCTGACCTTCTAACCCTTATAAACGATAAAGATCTCAGGGTAATCGCAGAAAAGATTACCGGCAATATTCGTATAACCCCTGAAGATGGATTGTTTCTATTTAAAAAAGCCGATCTGTCTTTGCTTGGTTTCCTTGCGGGCGTAGTCAGAAGAAGACACAATGGTAATCTTGCATACTTCAACCGGAATTTTCATGTCGAACCGACTAATATATGTATTTATAATTGCAGGTTCTGTTCATATCATAAACCTGAAGGCGATCCTGAAAGCTGGGAATATAGCCATGATGAGATGCTTGACATTGTAAAACGCTTTGACGATAAGGCCGTTACTGAAGTTCACATCGTCGGGGGAGTACATCCGTCGCATGACCTTCATTATTGGGGATCGTTAATAAGAAAAATCAAAGAGTACCGGCCTTCAATTCATGTCAAGGCCTTTTCTGCGATTGAACTTGATCACATGATTTCCCTTGCAGGATGCACAATTGAAGAGGGATTGAAACTTCTGAAAGGGTATGGTCTGGATTCAATTCCCGGGGGTGGCGCTGAAATATTCGATGAAGAGCTCAGAAAAATTATTTGCGATGAAAAATCGTCTTCTGAGCTTTGGCTTAAAATTCACGAAACAGCTCACAGGTTGGGAATTCCATCAAATGCCACGATGCTTTATGGCCATATCGAAACATACGCTCACCGTATTAATCATTTGGAAAGACTCCGCTCTCTTCAGGATAAAACAAACGGATTTAATGCTTTTATCCCTTTAAAATATAAGAAGTCGAACAACAGTATGTCATATCTGGGTGAAGTGAATATAATTGAAGATCTCCGCAATTATGCTATCTCAAGAATTTATCTTGATAACTTCCCGCATATTAAAGCATACTGGCCAATGATCGGGAAGGAATGTGCACAGATATCTCTTTCATTTGGAACAGACGATATGGATGGGACAATTGATGATACTACAAGAATCTATTCGATGGCAGGTTCAACAGAAGAAAACCCTGCAATGAGTACCGAAGAGATCAGTACATTAATACGTCAGGCGGGGTTCATCCCGGTAGAAAGAGATTCACTTTATAATCCCATAATTAACCCACTCCCATCCCTCCTATAAGCGCCTGAAACAACAACATGGAGAGTGAAAAGCAGAGATTCAATCAGGAAATCTGTTTAAAACATCCTCCATTTTTTCTTATAATTTTATCATTACCTTTACGTTATTACTAATATTCAATCCGCATTTGTATGAGCTTAAAAAACTTTATCCTGAGCAAACAATTTCTTAAGAATCTTGGAATTGCCATTATCATTATCGTTGGAGGGGTAATGTTATTACTTATCTGGATGAATTTTTATACAAGACATGGTCAGGCAAGGCCCGTTCCCAATTTCGTAGGGCTTACAATGGAGCAGACTTCCCAGCTTGCAAGAAAAAGCAGGCTCAGGTATCAGGTAATTGATTCTATATACACCACAGCTGTTCCCCGGGGTTGCATCGCTGAACAGAATCCTAAACCAGGCTTCAAGGTAAAAAAATGGAGAAATGTCGTTCTCACAATTAATGCTTTTCATCCTGAAATGGTAGCTATGCCGGGCCTGGTTGATCTTCCTTTAAGACAAGCAAAAGCGCTGGTTGAGAGCTCGGGACTTGAAATCGGACTCTTAAAATACAAACCCGATATCTCCATTGATGTTGTTATCGATCAACAGTATAACGGAAGGCATATTCCGGAAGGAGATTCTCTTCAGAAAGAATCAGTTATCGACCTTATCCTTGGTAAGGGATTAAGCAATCAGCGGACTCCTGTTCCATATCTCTCAGGAATGAAACTTGATCACGCCAAAAATAAAATTCTGGTATCATCACTCAACCTGGGTACATTTGTATATGATAACACAATAGTTAATGAGGCAGATACACTCAATGCTTTTGTCTATAAGCAGATTCCGGAATTTAAAAATGACGCGACTCTTCAACTTGGATCTTCAATATATCTGTGGCTCACAGTCAATCCGGCAAAACTTTCGGTTGATTCAACCAGAATTATTTCAGATACAATCCCGGCAATTACAACTTCAGGCAACCAGTCGAACTAATCCCGATGCTCAAAAGGATATTCCTATATGTAATTTTTCTCGATGCATGTCTGGTTAACACTCCGGCACAGGAGGTGATCACTGGGCTGCAATCAAATTACAGCATCACAAGTAATATATTTAAGGATAATAAAGGGTTAACCTCTTCCGATACACTTCTACTTCCCTTTTTTGATGATTTCTCAGGGCATTCAATATTCCCAGACAGTAAGAAATGGAGCGACAACGATGTTTTTATCAATAATACCTACTCCGACCGGCAGATCACAGCCGGTATAGCCACATTTGATGCACTGGATAATACCGGAAGATTGTACGCGACAGCTTCTTCAACCGGTTTTAAAGCCGATCAGCTTACTTCTCTGCCTATAAATCTTAATTATAGTGTTTCAGACAATATCTGGCTAAGTTTCTTTTATCAGGCAGGCGGTCTCGCTGATCCGCCTGAAGCTAATGATAGTCTGACTCTTCAGTTCTTTGCTCCGGTAGAAAAAAAATGGCACTCGGTATGGAAAGCTGAAGGCACCCTTGATAAAAGATTTAAAGAGACCATTATCAGGATTGATAATAACAGATACCTTAAAAAAGGTTTTCAATTCAGGTTCATTAATTATGCCAGCCTTAGCCCAAACCTCAGTGACCCGTCAATGGTTGGAAATTGTGACATCTGGAATATTGATTATGTACTTCTTGACAAAAACAGAAATGCGGCTGATACAGTTTATGCTGATGTGGCATTCACCCTTCCTATACGGTCCCTGCTTAAGAGTCATGAAGCTATGCCATGGAAACAATTCAAGCAGGTCAGTCTCCAGGAAATGGGGTCCTCAATACCTGTTCATTATCGCAATAACGATCTGATAACAAGAAATGTCACCCGTAATTTTGAAATATGGGATGTTTACAAAAAGACTTCGGCCTTTACTTTTACTGCCGGAGCAACAGATATCTTCCCTTTAACAAATATTGATTATAATGCTAACCTTGTTTATACTTATAAAACCAGCAATAATGATTCTGCACTTTTCAGGATTACTGCCTCACTGAAGACGGACAATTTTGATCCCAAGGGAAATGACACTTTAATCTATTTTCAGGTTTTCAAAAACTATTTTGCGTTCGACGACGGGTCCTCCGAAGGTGGATATGGAATAAACGGACTCGGATCCAGAAATGCTATGGTAGCTTACAAATTTGTATCTTATGTGCAGGATACATTAAGGGCTATACGTATATGTTTTAATGACAGCTATCTGCATGCTAATAAAAGAGAATTCGATCTTGTTGTTTGGGACAATAACAACGGTTTGCCGGGTAACATAATTTATGCCAGGGAGTCGGTAATGGTTGAACAGGGTAATGTTATAAATGGTTTTTATAATTATACTATCCCCGAAGGAGTCGTGGTGAATAATATATTCTATGTAGGCTGGAGGCAACGTTCTGAAACATTTCTGAATGTGGGCTATGATGTTAACACGCCTCATGCCGGGAAACAGTTCTACTGGTTAAATGGTTTATGGAGCCAGTCGCAGGTTCCGGGGAGTATAATGATAAGACCTGTTGTTGGTTCTCCTCTGTTGATTACATCAATCAAGGATACTTATTCTAAAAATAAGAACCTGATGAATTTTTGGCCAAATCCGGCAACAGATTATATAAATATTAACACCGGGGAACTGCAATTATATGGATCGGCATATATAAGTATAACCGACCTGAATGGTCGCGAATTAATAAAAGTTCCTTTCTCTGAGAGGGTTGATATCTCTTCACTCCATGAGGGAATTTACTTTCTGATAATAAGTATGAATGGCCGGCCTGTTGAATATAACCGGTTAATTAAAACAAGGTAATCACAAAATAATGACAGAAGAAGAATTAGTGGATCAGCAAGAGCTCTTTGAACATTTCCGGTTTCAGGCAGATCCCGGACAATCACTTCTGAGGATTGATAAATTCCTGTCTGACAGGCTGATGAATTCCTCAAGAACTCGTATTCAGAATGCTGCCAACGCTGGAAATATCCTGGTAAATAACAATATAGTAAAACCAAATTATAAAATTAAACCCGGAGATATTATACAGGTTGTTTTGCCGACACCCCCAAGAGAAATTGAGCTTATTGCCGAAAACATCCCTCTGAATATAGTATTTGAAGATGATGATGTTCTGGTAGTTAACAAAGAGCCGGGTATGGTAGTTCATCCTGCACATGGGAACTATACCGGGACGCTGGTTAATGCTCTGATGTGGCACTTCAAAGATCTGCCTCTATTTAACAGTGGCGAGAGCAGACCCGGGCTGGTTCACAGGCTGGATAAAAACACTTCAGGAATACTTGTTATTGCGAAGAATGAATATGCACTTAACCGGCTTTCAAAACAGTTTTATGACCGGACCACCGACAGAAGATATAATGCACTTGTATGGGGAGTGCCCGATCCACCGGAAGGAACAATTACCGGAAACATTGGAAGGAGTATAAAAGACCGTAAGATAATGCAGGTTTTTAAGGATGAAACTGAGGGGAAGACTGCAATAACTCATTATAAGGTCCTCGAAAATTTTGGGTACATTTCAATGATTGAATGTAAACTTGAAACCGGACGAACACATCAGATCCGGGTTCATTTCAGCAATATAAAACACCCACTGTTTAATGATGAGGAATACGGTGGAGATCAGATACTTAAAGGAACCACCTTTACTAAGTATCAACAGTTCATTAAAAATTGTTTTAAGATACTTCCCCGTCAGGCATTGCATGCAAAATCTCTTGCATTCAATCATCCCGTAACCGGCAAAAGGCTTTCTTTTGATTCCAATCTGCCTGATGATATGCTACAGGTAATTGAAAAATGGAGAAAGTATATTTCCGGCAGAGAGGCTGTAGAATAAACCGATTCATTTTATGGAATTGCCCTGAGCTCTGAGCCCTGTGCTATTAGCTACCAGCTACCGCCAGCGCCACCTCCACCAAAACTCCCACCGCCGAAGCCACCGAAGCCGCCTCCCCCACCGCCACCGCCTGAAAATCCGCCTCCGGAACCTCTTCCTGAATTCATCATACCCAAAAGCATCCAGAATGGTAAGCCACCGGTGCTTATGTGCTTATTATTAGATCCGCCTGATCCTCTGGAGACCATTGCAATAATAATGAATACTATGAATATTACAAGTCCAAATGGAATATTTTTGCCAGTACTCTTCTTTGCCCTCTGACCATATTCTGCTGCTGAAAATTCTCCTCTTGCCAATGACATCAGGGTATTTGTGGCGCTGTTTAATCCACCGTAATAATCACCGTTTCTGAAGGCAGGGAGAACCTCCCTATCAACTATTTCGCCACAGGTAATATCCGGGATTGCCCCCTCAAGACCATAACCCGGGGCAATCTGTACCTGTCCGTTTGAATCAGCCATTTTGGGTTTAACTAATATGAGCACTCCATTATTCAGACCTTTCCGGCCGATACCCCATTTCTCCGCAAGCTGTTGAGCATAATCGGCTTTATCATATCCGCTAAGCGAAGGAACGATAACGATTGAGATCTGAGTAGAGGTTGAATCGTTGAATGAAACAAGCTTCTGTTCTAGATTTCTAACTTCTTCTGCTTTAAGTATCCCCGCAAAATCGTTTACTAACCGTGGAGGAACAGGCCTTTCTGGTAATTTCTGTGAAAAAGCGCTGTCAACTGAGGTTGTGCAAAATAAAACCGAGAGGGTCAGCAGATATAAACTTCTTTTTATCATTGTCATCAATCCCTTTTATTTTATTTTATCGAATGAAATTTCATCTGGCAATTCGTTTACATCATCCGTTCGGTGAGGAAAATGAAGTGTAAGATGTTTGCCGGCGAGTAAAATTCCTTCTGACAACCCTTCTGTAAATTTACCCTCACTGAAATTCTTCTTAAGAAGTTCACTGATATCATCCCAGAAACCGGCAGGAACTTTTGCATTTATGCCTGCGTCACCAAGGATTGCGAACTTTCTGTCGCCTACCGCAAGATAAAACAAAACACCATTGCGTTCAGCCGTTTTATCCATACCCAGCTTTTTGAAGAGCCATGCCGCTCTGTCGAGAACATCACCCTTAAGCGAAGTTTCGATGTGGATTCTTATTTCGCCCGAAGTTTCCATCTCAGCTTCCCTGACAGATGCAAGGATCTGAGCCTGTTGTTCTTTCGTAAAGAACGATGAAGCTTTCATTTCTTTATATGAATAATATTTTAAAATTTAACTTCCGGAGCTTTTTCAGCGCCTTTTTCAGCTTCAAAATATGGTTTTATCTGGAACGAATACATCCCGGCGAGAAAATTTTGCGGAAATTTCCTGATATAAGTATTATAGGTCAAAGCCACATCGTTGAATTTTTTTCTTTCTACAGAAATTCTGTTCTCAGTTCCTTCCAGTTCTACCTGAAGATCCCTGAAATTCTGTGTTGCTTTAAGCTCGGGATACTTTTCAACCACAACCATCAATCTCGATAATGCAGAAGATAGTTGCCCCTGAGCCTGCTGGAATTGTTGCATGTTGGCAGCGGTCATTTTCGTAGGATCGATTGTAACTGAAGTAGCTTTTGATCTTGCTTCGATAACCTGAGTAAGCGTAGTTTGTTCAAAATTGGCAGCACCCTTAACAGTATTTACAAAATTGGGGATAAGGTCGGATCTTCGCTGGTACGATGTTTCAACATTACCCCATTGACTGGTAACAGTCTCCTGCATAGTGACCATACCATTGTAAACTTTTGTACCCCAAAGAACTACGGATAAAACAATAAGTGCCAAAGCAGCAACTGCTATAATCGAAATCAGACAACCCTTTTTCATTTTTAATGATTTTTTAAATTTCCATCAAAGGTAATACTTATGCAGGTTATTACTTCATTCACTTTGATATAAATTTTTTTCCCTACGCTTTATACATATCCCTATCACACCTTATCCCATTATGGTACTCCTAGAAGTTTTGTCCTTAGCAGTCCCAATGCAATTTTGCACACCAAACAATATGACATTATTCGCAAGAGTCAAATATTAAGTTATTTATAAAGTCCCACGAAATTCACAAGTTACAAAGGCATGGATTTAGTATTGCAAAAATCGCCCGGCATCTAAATCTTTAGGACGAACGGAGCGATTTCCTGTGGGCATGCACGAAAAATGAAGTAAAGTGATAAACATGTGTAACCGATTCAACCAAAATATTTTATATAGCGTGTTGCCTGCAGTAGTTTTTTATCCTATCGATATGTTTAAATGTTTTCCTAATCCCATTTCAATTAATTTATAAAAGGTTGAAATCTGAATGTCACTCTTTCCGTTTTCAATTCTAGAGATATAGCTTTTCTTAGTACCCGTTCTTTCTGCTAATTGAGATTGTGTGATTTTCAATTCCTGTCTTGCCTCTTTGAGCATGACTCCTAATCTAAATGACAGAGAATCCGCATCAAATTTGTCTCTGGAAAAAGTTCCTTTCTCTCCATATTTTTCTTTCAATAAGTCCTCAAAATCAGTTACATTTTTCATATTATTTTCCTCCATACTTTTCAATCAAATATTCAGCTTTCAATGATTCAGCAAGTTTAATTTCTTGTCTTGGCGTTTTTTGAGTCTTTTTGACAAAACAATTTGTCATTACTACCAAATCTCCTTTATCAAAAAAACAAAAAATCCTGACACTCTTAAATGCTGTGCTAACACGAACTTCATAGATTCCATCCGTCTCCTCCAGATATTTAAAAAACTTTATTGGGACTTGCTTTTCAAATCTCACTAAGTCAAGCACATATTCAATCTTTTCTTGGGTTTTACTGTCCTGAGATTTATAAAACTTCGCAAATTGATCTTTATATGCAATAATTTTTCGAATCATCCCGCAAAGTTAACTAATTAGTTTACTAATTCAAAGCATTTTCTGTATCGGCGATTTTTTTTCTTACTATTACCGCCAACGTTGGCGGTATGAAATGTGGTCTGCCTGACGTAAGGCAGTGGAAGGGGTGTAAAAAACGATCTCCGCGTATCTGATTTTAAGAATGGTTTTAAAAATTTTCCCATTCTTAAAATGATTATTTTTGGTCTGAAAAATTAATTAAAATATGAAGACTATTGCAATTGTTGCCGGCGGTGATTCCTCTGAGTTTGAGATATCGGTAAAAAGTGCAGAGGAAGTTGGCAAAACACTTTCCTCCCGATATATTGTCTATATCATCATTATCAGGGGAACCAACTGGTATTGGGAAGATAAGAAAGGTCGTTTTCATAATATTGACAAGAACGATTTTAGTCTGATCACGGGAGAACACCGGATAAAATTCGATGGAGTTTTTATCGCGATTCACGGTACCCCCGGTGAGAATGGCTTGCTTCAGGGATTCTTCGACATGATGGGCATTCCATACACAAGCTGTGATGCATTCTGCTCTGCTCTTACATTCAATAAACAGGCATGTAAACTTTTTCTTAAGGAATATGGCATCCAAATGGCTGATGCTGTTCTGATAAGGAAAGGGGGCAATATGGATCTGACAAAAATAATTAAACAAATTGGGCTGCCATGCTTTGTTAAACCAAACGATAGTGGTTCAAGTTTTGGTGTTACCAAGGTGAAACTTAAAGAGGAAATGTTACCTGCAATTGAAACCGCTTTTAAAGAGAGCGATGAGGTGCTAATTGAAGCATTTATGAATGGCAGAGAAGTTGCGTGCGGTATTATTAAAACTAAAAGCAAAACGATCGTATTTCCTGTTACAGAGATTATAAGTAAAAATGAATTTTTCGATTATGAGGCAAAATATACTGTTGGAAAATCAAATGAGGTCACACCCGCTGGTATGCCATTAGTTGTTACAGATGAAATACAAAGAATCAGCCTGCTCATATATGATCTCCTGGGATGCAATGGAATTGTCAGGGTTGACTTTATTGTTGTCGGAGAGAAACCCTGTTTTATTGAAATAAATACTGTTCCGGGGATGACAAAAGAAAGCATTGTCCCGAAACAGGCAGCAGCAGCCGGGATAGCACTTGAAGAATTATATTCTTTGGCTGTTGAGAATATGTTTGTTCCTATTTTCCCTTAGCGAGTTTTAGTGCACTTGTTGTCGTAAAATATTTTGTGATCATCCCTGGTACCTCCCACTCCGGCAATTTACCTGCCTTCAGATATTCAAGAAATTTACCAGTTACCTGTCCAAAGTGTTCTTCATGTGATACTCTGTATTTCCCAGGAACAATAATTTTAAGGGTGTTCTTATTAACAGCTACTATCTGAAGACTATCATAAGGTAATGACCTGACAACCTCTTTTAATTCAGAAGTGAAGTCAGCCATTGTTGATCCTTTTACATTTTCGATATACAGTGCAGGCAGAAACTTTTCTTCCGCGCCCTGTTTAATGATCAGATCGCATTTTGTCCCGTGCATTACCGAATAGTGCGTATCGCCACCTCCGGGAGGCGCCTGATATCTCCACTCTACTGAAACCTTCGCGAAAATGCCTTTAATCTGATATACCATCTCTCCGTTTGAAAAAACATTCAATTTCCCCTCTTTAACATCCTTCTGCAGATAACCGGGAAAATCATCAAACCCGGTAACTCCCTTAAACTCTTCCTTTGAGATAGATGTTGGCCATCTTTTCGCGCTTACCATTGAAATATCTGAAGGGTTCAGAATTTGTTCCGGGAAACATTCCCACTGAACCAGGTCGACGAGATGTGTTGTTACATCAACAATTCCTTCTCCTTGTTGCAGAACATCAAAAAACCATGCCGGACGAAGTAATGGGCTTCCTGATACAATCTTGGAGAAGTTATGAACACTGATTTTGGTTACTGCTGGTTCTTCCTTAGTACCCGTCGTTAAAGTGCCAAAGACTTTTGCGTTCTGTGAAAGAAGTTTCTGAAGAATTGTTGTCACTTCATATCTTTCTGTCATTATGTCGTATAACAGAACTCCCTTTTCCTTAGCTGTTTTGAAAGCATCTTCCAGCGTCTGAAAATCTTCAGAACTGATTATCATAGGCTTATCCGCCAGTACATTAAGTCCTGCATTGATAGATTTTGTAATATACTCGGCTTTTTTCCTGTTATTGCCTGATAAGACCACGACATTGCCTGGTTTTTCAGAGAGCATCTTTTCAAAGAAATCAGGACCGGTGTAGACTATTTCATTCCAGGAAGTGGGATTGACGGGTCTGTTGTTATATGATTTAATTCTTTCGAGATGCTGAAGATAATCAGGTCCTTGTGGTGCAAAAACATTTACATTGGGGGAAACCTGACCGTACATGATTTTCTGAACAAGAGCTGCGTGAAAATGACCCGGATCCACGGTGATCAATTTTACTTCATAATCCTTCTTCATTGAGTCATCGGATTTCATGGATTTTTGTTTCGAACCGCCTGATCCACAAGAGGCTAAAACAATTACTGTCATAAATAATAATAGTTTTCTCATTGAAGCAACCTTTCATTTAGTAAATACCTTAACAACAGGAGGATAAGCAAAATCATTCCAGATCCTGTCGGCAATTGTCTTGTCAATTTTGCCGTCATATACAAGCATCCTGTATTTTAATCTGTAAATGTTACCCGGATTGAGTACCCATTCTTTATATCTTATGGGGCAGAATTCAAAATAGACATCTCCACGGTTATTATTCACATCCTCAGGCCAGACACGCATTGGTTCAGGATGTTCCCTGTTTGAAGGATGGGAGAAGAAGACAACGCCCGACTGACCATTATTCTTAAAAGCCCCGTTTATGTCAGTCCATCTTGCACGTGTTCCATCAGCATCTTTTCTTGTTTTGCCTTCAGAAGTAAGAACTGAACTGTTATCTTTTGTCCATTCTTCATTTGCTCTTATTCCTATGCCACCTCCATATCTGTAAGCTTCAAATACAATTGCAGAATCACCGGCTACAGACAGGAAGGTAGTCAGATCGACCAACCACGCCTTTAATCCGACAACAGGTTCTGCATTCCATGCCCTGACATCCCAAACTTCATTTATTGCCAGTTCCTCAGGTTTTTTACCCTGAAAATCAATATGCTCCTGTCTGACTGAGAAACCTCCGTAAACCGGACCGTTAACTATAGAGTTTATCCCGGCAAATCTTACCGTTCCCTGCTTTTCGGACAAATTCCAAAAATCGGTAACATGTTTGGCAATCCTGACTCTTGTCCATGGATTCCAGATACCAACATGATGATAATGGTCCGGGGGACTCACCCTGGTTAAAATGTTTCCTGAAGGAGTAATTAATGGATGAATGAAACCGCTTCGCTTATAAGCTGAATCAATTTTTGAAGGAGGATAGAGAACGGCCGTCTGGTAATGAAGTATCTCTGAATTTCCATTCTTAAGCACAATTGATTCAGGTGTTATAACGGTAGTTATCTTATTTTCAATCTTTTGCGGTACGTCTTTATACAGAAGATATTCCCTGAATCTTCCTGAATCAGTTGTTCCATCCAATATCCACCATAACCGGGGAATATAACCTGATTCAATCTGAAAAGTCTTTTGAATAAGTCTCCCATTAACCTTTTCAAATAATTGAAAAGATGCTGTATCATTGATTGAGAAACCTTCCAATCCAAAACTTACCGGGGTGTTTATTCGTTCAATATTACCGGATCCAACAGACAGATGCAGGATTTCAGTTTTTTGTGACTTGCCCGGAAGAGTAAAAGAAACTATAGCCAAAAGGGTAATCAGAATCCGGTTCATAATTATAAATTATTTGATTGTTCTTTAACCGTATCAATAAAAGCTCTGATATTTTCACTTTTAACATCGGGGGGCATACCACCGCCGGCAGACCATATAATTCTGCTGTAATCGTCAATTTCTGCAACCGCCTTGGTTACAGCTGCCTTAACCTGATCAGTGGTACCTCCGGCTAATACATCCCTGGGAGGAATGTTACCAACCAGTACAACTCCGGGACCAGTCAATTGGCGAATTGTATTCAGCGAATGCTCAAATGAGAAATTGAACATATTTATACCCATCTCATTAAGGTATTTAGCAGTTATCAGCCCTTCTGCATCGTTATGAAGAAACCTGACTTTAGCGCCGGTACAATTGAAAATCCTTTTTAAGTATGGAATAACAAATTCCATGAATTCAACTTCTCCTACAAAACCTATTATATCGTCAAGAATAAGGACACCATCAATAGAAGGGAAACATTCTTTCTGCCAGGTGAGCCAGTCACAGATAAAATCTGTAATTTTCTTAAGAAGTCTGTGGGTGCCTTCAGGATCCATAACAGTTGCCATCATGAATTCTGTGGTTCCCATCAGGAAACTGGCAATATTAAGAGGGCCTCTGGCAATTGCAAATCGAATCTGATGATCAGCTTCTATTATGGCTTCCTGATTATTTTTCAGTCGGTTTATCATGAATGGTAACAATCCGTCTGTTTTTACATTCGGCTGAGGAAGGGATTCTGCTTCTTCTATTCCTGAAAGGATCTTCCCGGCATGTGGGAGGCTCTTCTCGAGAAATATCATTCGTGAACCAAAGGCAGACGGTTCTGTGCACATTCCATACTCAGACCAGAATGATGGCATAAACCAGACATCCGGAAATGTATTAATTACTTTCAGATTAGATTTAAGCCAGCGTTCATCGGACGAATAGTAATCAATATTTGAGATCCCATACCAACCCGGTACCCATGGGCTATCAATAATAAACCCCACCGGGTTGTAGTTCAGTTTTTTACCATCAATCAGGGCAACCAGGTCATTCCAGGCAGAATTGCGCATAATAGATCCTGTCTTTATATTAAGGTTTTCAGTTACACTAAATTTGATAAAAAAATTTGATAAAAAAAATTAATTATTTCTTAAGTGCAGCCTGCCTTTGCAGATCAATCGGATCAGATGTACATATCAGATTACGGTCGCCATATCCATCATCAATACGTCCTACTGATGGCCATAACTTATTCTCCATAACCCAATTAAGAGGGAAGGCGGCTTTCTGCCGATCATAGGTATGATTCCATTCATTTGCCGTGACTATCTTAACAGTATGGGGCGAGTTATGCAATACATTATCTTCTTTATCTGCTTTACCATTTTTTATTTCACCGATCTCACTCCATATTGATTTCAGGGCGCTAATGAATTTATCGAGTTCCTGAAGAGACTCTGATTCAGTAGGTTCCACCATCAATGTACCATGGACAGGGAACGAAAGAGTAGGTGCATGAAATCCGTAATCCATCAGCCTTTTAGCAATATCAGCTTCAGTGATACCTGCTTCTGCTTTAAAATTCCTGCAGTCGAGAATCATTTCATGTGCTACAAATCCATCTGTTCCGGTATATAAAGTTTTAAACCAGCCTTTTAATGATGCAGCAATGTAGTTAGCATTGAGTATGGCATATTTTGTAGCCTGTGTTAATCCATAAGCGCCCATCATCATCACATAGCCATGAGAAACAGTCAGTACATGCCCGCTTCCGAAAGGAGCGCCGGCAACTGCTGTTGTACCATGACTTCCACCGGTATTTACAATGGGGTGCGAAGGAAGGAATTCTGCAAGCTTATCATTCACCAATATAGGGCCCATTCCCGGTCCCCCGCCACCATGAGGTATAGCGAAAGTCTTATGAAGGTTCAGATGACAGACGTCTGCGCCGATATGTCCCGGATTCGTTAGTCCGACCTGTGCATTCATATTTGCACCATCCATATAAACAAGTCCTCCGTTTGCATGGATAATTTCAGACATTTCTATTACTGCAGCCTCAAAAACACCATGTGTGGAAGGATAGGTGATCATAAATCCGGCAAGATTTCCTTTATGCTCCTCAGCTTTCTTCTTAAGATCTGAAACACTAATATTACCCTTCTCATCACATTCCACAACAATTACATGCATGCCTGCCATTGCAGCACTTGCCGGGTTAGTACCATGGGCGGAAGATGGTATTAAAACTATATTTCTCTTTCCTTCTCCCCTTGTAAGATGATACTCCCGGATAACCATTAGTCCGGCATACTCACCGGCAGCCCCGGAATTTGGCTGAAATGAGATAGCGGAAAAGCCGGTTATTTCTTTAAGCGCTTCTCCTAATTCATCCATAATCTGATAATAGCCCTGTGCCTGATCTTTCGGAACGAATGGATGAATATTTCCAAACTCAGGCCAGCTCATTGCAAACATTGAACTTGCCGGATTAAGCTTCATGGTACAGGAACCAAGAGCAATCATACAGTGAGTGAGAGAAAAGTCTTTTCTTTCGAGCATCTTGATATACCTCATCATTTCTGTCTCGCTATGATACCTGTTAAAAGCTCCTCCTTTCAGAAAATCTGACTTTCTGAGAAACTTCTCCTCAAGAATTTCACAATGACAGTAAGAGTTTATCATGACCCGTTCTTTCCCTGCTGCCTTTAGAAAAATATTTACTATCGTGTCAATCTCTTTTATTGTCGTTATCTCATCAGTGCTTATAATTACAGAATCATCACCGGGATAATAGAAATTCATCTCCGCATCAAGAGCCAGTTTTTTAATAGTTTCTATTGATACACCAACTCCCGGACTTACCTTTACTGTATCGAAGAATACAGAATTAACTTGTCTGATTCCTGATTCTTTTAGATTGAAACTTATAGTACATGCTGCATTATGGATATGTTTCGCAATATTTCTCAAACCCTCAGGGCCATGGTATTGCACATACATGCCCGACATTGTAGCAAGAAGCGCCTGAGCTGTACAGATATTTGAAGTAGCCCTCTCCCGCTTGATATGCTGTTCTCTTGTCTGCAAAGCCATCCTTAGTGCACTGTTTCCCTGAGCATCAACCGATATCCCGATAATTCTGCCTGGCATGCTTCGTTTAAGTTCATCTTTCGTTGCAAAATATCCGGCATGAGGACCACCGAAACTCATCGGCAGACCCATCCTTTGATTTGAACCGACAACTATATCAGCTCCCCACTCCCCGGGAGGGGTGATCAGAGCCAGACTCATAAGATCTGCGGCTACTCCTACAAGAGTACCACTGGAATGAGCCATATCTGTAAATGCTTTATAGTCCCTTATCTGACCTGATGCGGCAGGATATTGTATCATTGACCCGAAGAATGATTCATCAAAAGTAATTGCGGTGTATTTCCCAGTGACAAGCTCAATTCCAAGTGGTTTTGAACGAGTAATAATCACATCAATAGTTTGAGGAAAAATATCGTCATCAACAAAAAACTTATTGGCGCCGGCTTTAACTGAAGTTCTTGATCGTGCATTAAACATCATTATCATAGCCTCTGCTGCTGCAGTGGACTCATCAAGCAATGAGGCATTGGCAATCTCCATCCCGGTAAGTTCAATTATCATAGTCTGAAAATTCAGAAGCGCTTCAAGACGACCCTGGGAAATTTCTGCCTGATAAGGAGTGTAAGATGTGTACCAGGAAGGATTTTCCAGGACATTCCGGATAATCACCGACAGAAGAGCAACACCATAATACCCCTGCCCTATGAATGAACGGAACATTTTGTTTTTCTTTCCTATTGATTTAATATGATTAAGATATTCGAATTCACTCATTGCCTCAGGAAGTCTCAGAGCCTTTTCGAGTCTTATCGATTCCGGAACGGTTTTGTCAATGAGCTGATCGAGCGAATCAACACCAATAACCTTAAGCATCTGTTGTAATTCATCTTCACGAGGTCCATTATGCCGGTTAACAAACTTATCTGATAACATATATTTTAAATTAATTGATCAAAAAACTGATATAAGCTGAAAAATTAAGAATGATAATTATAAGAAATCGGTTACAAAATTAACAGGATATTAATCATGAAAATATGGGTTAGATTTCATTTCCTTTTCAATTGTAGTTTCATCTCCGTGACCCGGATATACTACAGTTGATGGAGGAAGAACAAGCAATTTGTTCTTTATGCTTCCTATCAGGGTATCATAATTACCGCCAGGAAGGTCTGTTCGTCCAATACTTCCGGCAAACAGAGCATCGCCTGTAAAAACACAATTGTTCTTTTCACTGTAGAATGCAAGACTTCCCGCAGTATGACCAGGAACATGCAGCGCCACAAGCTTTTCTGTACCGAATGTAACAATTTGATTATCTGATATATATCCGGCAGGCTCAGGAGGATCATCCATGGTAAGTCCAAAAAGTATAGCATGTTGGACTGCATCTTTCCTGTTCATCTCATCAAGTTCACTTGAATAAGGTCTTAAACCAAATCTTTCGAGAACTAATCTGTTTCCAAAAATATGATCAAGGTGACAATGCGTATTTAAGAGCAATACCGGATTAATACTTTTACTTTTTATGAAATCCAATAATCTTTCAGATTCCTCTTTATCATAACAACCGCAATCAATTATTGCGCAATTGTCAGAATCATCGGCAAGTATATATGTGTTTACCTCAATTGGGGAAAAGACAAGCTTAAAAATTTTCATAATACATTATTTTCCGTTTACGATTCCTTTCAGCATAGGTACAAAAACAAATTCTCCATGTTCCGAACGCTCGTAACTTTCAGGTCCGGTGCGTTCCACAACAGTCATAACCTGCAAAGTCGAATTACCCACGGGTACAACCAGTCGTCCTCCCGTTTTAAGTTGGTTTAACAGCGCTTCAGGGACCTCCGGTGCAGCGGCGGTGATAATAATACCATCGAAAGGACCATATTGTGGCTTGCCCTCATAACCATCGCCATAAAAAAAATCAGCAGAATATCCAAGCGAAGTTAATATACTCTGTGCTTTTAAAAAAAGTTCTTTGAAACGCTCTATTGTATAAACTTTTGCTCCCATCTCGGCAAGTACTGCTGCCTGATAACCTGAACCAGTCCCGATCTCAAGAATTTTGTCTCTCCTTTTTACTTTCAGCAAAGAAGTTTGGACTGCAACAGTATAAGGCTGTGATATTGTTTGTCCGGATGTAATCGGAAAAGCTTTATCAACATAAGCATGTGTGAGGAATGCAGGGTCCATAAAAAGATGTCGGGGAACCGTATCAATAGCTTTCAGAACATCTTCGTCTGAAATACCTTTTTGCCTGAGTTCTGCAACCAGTTTTTTCCTTTTCCCTTTTGCTTCAAATGTATCTGTCATATAATTTTCCAGACCATATAATATTTCCGACAAAAATATAAATTTTATCAATGTCATTATAACCTGCCAGCCTCAATCTCCATGATAATAGATTCGATAAGCGCATCATCACCATCCGCATCATATTCTTCTTTAAGGTTTGTGCCAAAGATACGGGCGATACCCTGCCAGAAAACGGCAGCAAACTTTCCACGATAATCTTTTATAAGCGTATATGATGTATTCTGTGTCTCCCTGTCAATCAGTTTGATAAGCAACCGGCCCTGCGTGATTGTCATCTCCCTTATATCACCTTCATACTCTGCAAATACATCTTTTTCCACTTTTTTCATGTAGACTTTCCGTTCCTTATCACTTTTGATGTTTCTCATATCCTCATTAACCACGAATAGTCTGTTCCTCACAAGTAAAGCATAAGGATAGACTCTTTTGAGGTTGGATACAAGCCTTTCGTATTTCCGGAAATCTCTTTTATTAGGGAATTGAGGATGTGCATAAACCGTAACTTCCTTAATTTCAACTTCCGGCAATATCACACCATTTCTATTCACCTTCTGCAGTAGAAAAGACCTTCCCTGTAAAGAATCGGTCTTCTGTTTTAATGAGTCAGTCTGTCCTGATGCATCAGCAACGTAAAGAAAGATAAACAGTATTGCAGATAATAGTCTCACAAACAGTTTTTTTGCAAATGTATCAAATTCCGGGCCACTAATCATTCTTCATCCCCGGTGTCAGTATCCACACCCGGACAGGTAACCCATAAATCCCCGCAGGGCCTAGCCGTCAACTTAAGCTCTGGGGATGAATGAGAAACTGCCTAAAAAAGTTTCCCCCCGCCAAAAGCGGGACAGGCTCTCCTTTTGAAGCTAATCTTTATACACATCATTAATTGAGGTGGACATTATCAATATTAAACAACCACTGTCAGACTAATAATAATTACTGTCTATGAGGATATGATTACCTATGATGAACTCGTATTGTGCCAGATTCTTCACTTCGTTCTTAATAATACGGTTTCCTGATGGCATCAGTGAATATGAGCAGGAGATTCCTATAACAGTACTATCAAAAGCAGACCTTCAAAGAATATTCTTCAAGTTTAAGAGAATCTGTGATATATAAAATGTTGTTATAAGCACCCAGATGAGGAATCTCTAAAAAGATGTGTATAAAGGGTAGTTTAAAGGAGGGGAAATGTATCGGATATATATTCAATACTTTACATTCTGTTTTGTACTAAACTCTCTCACTATTTTACTATATATAACACCTTAGCTTGACGGCTATGTCCCCATGGAGGAAGTCCCGAGAGCTATCGGGATTCATCTAACATTACATTTGTAATCTACCGTTTTTATACTTACTAATTACATAAGTAATCATTTTTGTCTTGAATTAACATTACAGACTTAAATAATTTAACAAATCAAAAGTTAATAAATATAATAAACAATAAATCAGTACTATGCTTAGTGTTATTTACAACTATTATCATTTAATACTGCATCTTAAAGTATATATAATACCAGATATTTTTAGATATTACTGTTAATCTGCTGTATACTATACTTTTATACTGCTAAATTGCAGTATAGCTTCATATAATCAGTATCATAATTATCATTAAATCAGGAGTATACAAATGTAATGAAACTATGCTCTATGACGCTCATTCAACTAAATGACATCTGTAATTATATTAAATTACATAAGTAAATTATATATTAATTACATTTGTAATACCAAATATTGATGTTATGAAAGAGCGGTTACTTGAATTTCTAAAGAATGAAAACAAATCTTCTGCACAGTTAGCTGAGGAAATTGGAGTTCAGGCTTCGGGTATCTCCCACATACTCTCAGGAAGGAATAATCCGAGCCTTGATTT